>CAYJLD010000057.1:0-15297 GCA_964371195.1 uncultured Desulfovibrionaceae bacterium
CCTAATAATAACTGACATTTAAATTATAATAACGTGTTTGCTTGGCATATTTTCAATTAAAAGACTTGAATGCGGTCATAACTTATGGTAGATTAACTGACGTTTTTAAGCTTTTTTTGAGAAAGTCTAAATGTTTTGGGCAATTGCGTATTAAAAATATTATACTGTAAAAGGGTCTTGACATTTTGTTAGATTTTTCACAAAATAAAGCTTAGCAAGGATGGAGATACCACTGAGGAGTGGATATCTCAATAAATACAACTAAATCAACCTTTGGAGGTTTTGACTATGTCCAGATTGGTTCCACCACATGGCGGTAAGGGTCTTGTATGTTGCTTACTTGAAGGCGCTGCTCTTGAAGCAGAAAAGAGCAAAGCTGCCGGCTTAAAGCAAATTGAGATTTCTTCTCGCGCAAAAGGCGACCTTATTATGATGGGTATTGGCGGTTTTTCTCCGCTAAATGGCTTCATGAATAAGGCTGACTGGAAAAGCGTTTGTGAAAATATGACCCTTTCTGACGGTACTTTCTGGCCTGTGCCTGTAACCTTGGATGTTTCTAAGGAAGATGCTGCTGGATTAAAAGCTGGTGATGAAGTTGCTTTGGTTCGCAAGGGTGAAGTAATGGCTACTCTTAAAGTAGAAGAATGCTACGAAATGAGTGAAGCCGACAAAAAATGGGAAAGTGAACTTGTATTTAAAGGTGAAGGCCCTGACTCTGAAAAGTTCTGGGAAGTAGCTTTAGAAGATCACCCTGGCGTGCAAATGGTTATGAATCAGCAAGCATTTAACCTTGCTGGTAGTGTAAAAGTTCTTTCTCAAGGCGATTTCCCTGAGAAATTTAAGGGCGTATATTTAACTCCTGCCGAACTTCGCGCTAGAATGGACGAGCGTAAATGGGGCAAGGTTGCTGCATTACAACTTCGTAACCCCATGCACCGTTCACATGAATATCTAGCCAAGATTGGCGTAGAAATTTGTGATGGTGTTGTAATTCACTCTCTAGTTGGTGCATTAAAGCCAGGTGACATTCCTGCTGAAGTACGTGTAAAGTGCATTGACACCTTAGTTGAACATTATTTTGTAAAAGATCACGTTATTCAAGCTGGTTATCCTCTTGACATGCGTTATGCTGGTCCACGTGAAGCATTACTTCACGCTACCTTCCGCCAAAACTATGGTATCAACAACCTCTTAGTAGGTCGTGACCATGCTGGTGTTGGTGACTTCTATGGCATGTTTGAAGCTCAAGACATCTTCTTAAAGATGCCTAAGAATGCTGATGATGGCAAAAACTTGCTTTGCATGAATATGAATATTGACTGGACCTTCTATTGTAAGAAGTGCGACGGCATGGCTTCCATGCGTACTTGCCCACATGGTAAGGATGATCGTGTTATTCTTTCTGGTACCAAGCTTCGTAAGATGCTTTCTGAAGGTGCTGAAATTCCAGATCACTTTGGTCGTGACGAAGTATTGGTTATCTTACGCGAATACTATGAAGGCTTGACCGAAAAAGTTGAAGTTAAGATGCAGCGCGCTGCTTCTGGTTCAACCATGTAATTGAAATTAGTTTAATAAGGGGGGCTTTAAGCCCCCCAAATTGATACAAACCCTTTACAGGAGTTTTTGTTACTTAAGGCAGTATGACCACGTCATTTCGATTTAGAAAATATTACTACTAACAGAACTTTTTGCCGAGTCAATGTGTGAGGTTGGGGAAGGTTTTTTGAGCAATTAGCCGGCGGTGGAGCAACGCGAAAGTGCCGAGCCGCGAAGAAAACTTTACAGCACATCACACATTCAACTAAAAATAGCCAAATCGGAATCACGTGGCAGTATGACTGTCTTGGTAGTAAGGCACAGAATTTAGTCATGTAGCGGGCAAGCAAAGCTAGCCCTGTTCTGATTTTTGAGTGATGATGACTTTGTCAGCACTCTTAGAACTTTTTCATAAAAGTTTTTTTTAAGAAGATTTTTGTAGGGGGGTAACCTCCTTTTTTTGTTTTTAAATCTAAGGATGCATATGTTAGGTGTATATATAAATTCCACAGATCCCACATTCAATCTTGCTTTAGAAGACCATCTATTTAACAGTTTAAAGCCCAGTGATGCCGGATATTTTTTATTATGGCATAATGAACCATCTATAATTGTTGGTAGGCATCAAAACACTTTGCAAGAAATAAATACTGAGCTAGTTAAAAGTTATGATTTACCAGTGGTTAGACGTATGACCGGCGGTGGTGCGGTATATCATGACCTTGGTAATGTAAATTTTTCATTTGTGCGACCTCTGAAAGATGATGAAGAAAATCGTATAGATTTTAAAAAATTTTTGCAGCCAATACTTGAAACCTTGCAAGGTTTTTCGGTTAATGCTGATTTTAGTAGTCGTAATGATTTAGTATGCGCGCAGCGCAAATTTTCTGGTAGTGCTCAACTTAGGAGAGCAGATAGAGGATGCAGGCGAGTTTTGCATCATGGTACTTTACTAGTTAATTTAGACCTTGCAATGTTGGCAGCTGTGCTAACTGGTGCGCCTGATAAATATTTATCCAAAGGGATTAGTTCCATTGCTAGTCGAGTGGCTAATTTACAAGAATTTTTACCTCATGACGTTGGCATGCAAGAATTAAAGCAAGCACTTATGCAAAATTGTGCCACAGAAGTAATAGAGCTTGATGCAGAAATTTTTAATGCTGCCAAGCAATTATCTAAGCAAAAATATGCTACTCATGCATGGAATTATGGTGCATCGCCCCCATTTACCGAAAAGCGCAGGGAGCGGTTTTCTTGGGGTTTAGTGGAATGTTATATTGATGTACAAGTTGGGATTATAAAGGGTATCAAGATATTTGGTGATTTTTTTGCAAAATCTCCCATTGAAGAGTTTGAGCAATTATTTAATGGTATAGCGTACACTGCCCAAGATGTAGCAAACACATTAAAAAATGTGCACTTTGATGACTATTTTTCTGGTTGTGAAGAACAAGCTATGTATGATTTTTTTTGCAAATTTTAAAATAATATTTTCCTCTTGTTAGATAAAAAATATTTTTTTGCTTGTGCCTTTTCTTGTGCCCATATATAATCAGTGATATTCTTAGTAAATCAAGTTTGTTTATGGTTTTTTTTAGTGTAATTATTTTGTAAATTTAATAGATTAAGGAGATATTGTGACTGCATTGCTTCAAACTCCACTGACAAAGTGGCATCGTGATCAGGGGGCGAAGATGGCTGCCTTTGCTGGTTTTGATATGCCCATTCAATATGCTGGTATTTTGGCTGAGCATGAGCAAACCCGAAATGCCGCTTCATTGTTTGATATATGTCATATGGGTGAATTTACTATTAGTGGGCAAGGTGCCGCTGAGGCTTTATCTAAAGCTGTAAGTCATAATTTGGAAACATTAAAGCCTGGCAAATGTCGCTATGGCTTTTTGCTTAATGAACAAGGCAATATCTTAGACGATCTCATTGTTTATCGCATGGGTGAAGATGATTTTATGCTGGTGGTTAATGGTGCTTGTGCGGAAAATGATTTTAGCACCTTAAAGCAACGTATGCCTAGCGGTGTTGAGCTTAAAGATATTTCTTCAGAAGTAGCCAAGATTGACTTACAAGGACCTAGTTCATTGCAGGTATTAGAATCTGTATTTAATAAAGCCTTTACACATTTAGGTTATTTTTCTTTTGAAGAAAATGTTTATAATGGCTTTAAGGTACTTGTTAGCCGCACTGGTTATACTGGGGAGCTAGGTTATGAGTTATATTTACCATGGCAAAACGCTCTAGAGTTGTGGGAAAAAATATTACAAGATGAACGCGTTAAGCCTGCTGGTTTAGGTGCGCGTGATACTTTACGTCTTGAGGCGGGGCTGCCGCTTTATGGTCATGACCTTGATGATAAACATAATCCTACCGAGGCTGGTATGGGACGTATGCTTACAAGCAAAGCTAGCTATGTGGGTAGTGAACATGTAGGTGAGGTGCGTGAACAGCTTGTAGCTCTACAAATTGAAGGACGCCGTGCAGCAAGGCATGGTGATATTCTAGCCCTAAGCGATGGTCAAGAAGTTGGGCTAGTTACCAGTGGTTCTTATGCCCCATCCTTAGGATATGTGGTTGCCCTAGCTTGGGTTGATGCTAAACATGCTAATAATAAAGAATTTTTTGTGAAAGCCGCTAAGGCTTCACTTCAAGCTAAAGTTGTGGAATTGCCCTTTTATACTAAGGGCACAGCGCGTATGAAACTATCTTAAAAATACTAGTATATGGAGGTATACCATGTCTAATCCAACTGAACTTTTGTATGATAAAACCCACGAATGGGTACGCATTGAAGGCGAAGAAGCTGTGATTGGTATTACACACTTTGCCCAAGATTCTCTAGGAGATATTACCTATGTTGATTTGCCAGGAGACGGTACAGTGCTAAATGCTGGCGATGAATTTGGCTCAATTGAATCTGTAAAGGCTGCCAGTGAACTATATTCACCAGTAGCTGGTGAGGTAGTTGCTGCCAATCATGCGTTAAATAACACTCCCGAGGTGGTAAATAACAGCCCATATACTGACGGTTGGATGTTGCGTATTAAATTATCCGCCAAGCCAGAAGGGCTTATGGACGCAGCAGCTTATGAGGCCTTTTGCGCTGAGCAAGGTTAAAGGTTTTTGTTATTTGGCGTTTATGAATTAACGTGCCCTATTGGGGCCAAATTATAGAGGTGGCTACATATGCCCTTTATTCCCCATACTTCGGCAGAAGTACAAGAAATGCTTGCGCGTATTGGTGTAAAAACTATTGAAGATCTCTTTGCAGATATTACACCAGATTTGCGCCCAAAATCCTATGATATGCCCGAAGGGCTTAGCGAAATGGATGTACATACCCATTTTGAGGCCCTAGCTGCTAAAAATAATACCCAAGTGGTAAGCTTCTTAGGGGCTGGTTTTTATAATCATGCCATACCTACAGCTGTTGATGCTCTAAGCTCACGTAGTGAGTTTTATACATCGTACACACCATATCAGCCAGAATCATCACAGGGTACATTGCAGGCGATTTTTGAATATCAAACGGCTGTAACTCGTCTTTTTGATATGGATTGCGCCAATGCATCAGTGTATGATGGTGGCTCTGCTCTGTTTGAAGCTATGATGATGGCAGCACGTCAAACCAAGCGTAAGAAAATGGTTTATGATGCTGGTATCAATCCCATTTGGCGACGCATGATGGTTGATTATTGTGCATTTCTAAATGTGGATTTGGTGGAGGTTGCTCATAAAAATGGTCGCCCTGATATGGATGCATTAAAGGCTGCCATTGATACCGACTGTGCTGCAGTGCTAGTGCAAAATCCTAATTTCTTTGGAGCAATAGAAGATTTTAGCGAGCTTTTTGCTCATGCTAAAAGTCAAAAAGCCCTAAGCGTTATTTCTGTATATCCAGTCATGCAGGCGGTTATGAAAACTGCCGGTGAAATGGGTGCAGATGTGGCCGTAGCGGATGGGCAAGCCCTTGGTTTACCTCTATCTTTTGGAGGGCCATACCTAGGCATTATGACTTGTCGCAAAGAATATATTCGTCAATTCCCAGGCCGTATTGCTGGACGCACTGTGGATGTGGATGGTAAAACTGGCTATGTTTTAACCTTACAAGCAAGAGAGCAACATATTCGTCGTGCCAAAGCTACATCAAATATTTGCTCCAACCAATCCCTATGTGCTTTACGCAGCCTAATGTATTTGTCCTTGCTTGGACCACAAGGTCTTGAGCGCGTAGCCCTTTTAGGCATGGAAAATGCCCGCTATGCTGTGGAAAAATTAACAGCCTTACCTGGTGTAAGCCTGTTAAATGATGCACCGTTTGGTAATGAAGTAGCCTTGCGTTTACCTGTGCAAGCAAAACCTCTGGTTGAAAAAATGTTTGCGCATAATATTGCTGTAGGATTCCCTGTAGGGCGTTATTATGAGGGTATGGAAGATGTGCTATTAATGGCTTTTACTGAAAAGACTAATTATGCACAAATTGATGATGTTGTCAGCAAAGTAAAAGGACTACTCTAATGAATACACTATTTGAAAAATCCGTTAGTGGTCGTGTAGGGTGGCTACCAAGACCTGCTCAAAAAACTGCTGCTGAAATGTTACCAAGTTCACTTTTGCGTAAAAGTGCTTTGAGGCTACCTGAATTATCCGAACTTGATGTGGTACGTCATTTTACCTTATTGTCTAAACTAAACTTTGGAGTTGATGGTAATTTCTATCCTCTTGGCTCTTGTACCATGAAGTATAATCCAAAGTTTACTGAAGCCATAGCTGCTATGTCAGGGTTTGCTTGTTTGCACCCTGCTTTAGCTCAATTTGAGGCTGGCCAACAATATACTCAAGGTGCTTTAGAGTGCATATGGGAATTTGAACGCTTGCTTTGTGAAATTACAGGTATGGATTCTTATACCTTGCAACCTATGGCTGGAGCACATGGTGAATTTACTGGAGCCATGCTCATTGCCGCATATCATCGTGATAAAGGTAATAAAAAAACGAAGGTTATCTGCCCAGACTCAGCTCATGGTACTAACCCAGCCTCTGCTGTTTTAGCAGGCTATGAAGTTGTAAATATTGAATCTCGAGACGGCATCATTGATCCAGAAGCTTTGGAAGCAGCACTTACTGATGATGTGGCGGCTGTGATGATGACTTGTCCCAATACACTTGGTTTATTTGAAAATCATCTGCCTAAGATTGTAGAAAAACTACGTCGCGTTGATGCGTTATTATACTATGATGGTGCTAATATGAATGCCATACTTGGTAAGATGCGCGTAGGCGATGTGGGCTTTGACGTAGTACATTGGAATGTGCACAAAACCCTAGGTACCCCTCATGGTGGTGGTGGCCCTGGGGCTGGTCCTGTAGGTGTATCCGCAAGACTTACACCATATATGCCCATATCACGAGTACAAAAAAAGGACGATGGCACATTCTATCTTAATTACGATTACCCAAAGTCTATAGGTTATATAGCTCCGTTTTATGGTAGTTTTGGAGTGCTGCTTAAAGCTTATGCTTATGTATTGCGCTTAGGTGGCGAAGGATTAACCCGCGTGGCAGAATATGCTGTGCTTAATGCAAACTATTTAAGGAAGTTAGTTGAGCATTTCCTCAATGTTCCTTATAATCGCATTTGTGCTCATGAATTTGTAGCCTCAACTCCAGATGGCGTTCGCGCTCTTGATGTGGCAAAAGGCCTTTTAGATAATGGTTATCACGCCCCCACAGTGTATTTCCCACTTATTGTGCCAGAATGCCTCATGGTTGAACCTACGGAAACAGAAAATAAACAAACCCTAGATGACTTTGCAACTGTACTTGAAAGTGTAGTAAAGCTGGGCCTAAATGACCCAGAAGCTCTACATAATGCACCTACAAAAACCTCAGTGAGAAGACTTGATGAAACTGGTGCAGCCAGAAATATGATTCTTACTGAAGATATGGCTTAGTTATTAATGACTTGGAGAAGGGAAGCTTTTGGGCTTGAGTCAAAAAAATCCCTTCTCCATAATCTCCTCTTAAAGAAGTTTACATTCAACTTACTTTTATCAGTATCAAAAGATATATTGCGAAAAAACCGCAAGACCGCAAAAATAATTTTTGAGCTACTTATCAATAATTTTCTATTTTTCCAGAAAAAGTCTAAACTTTAGCAAATTAACTACATTTAATACATCAAATATGGTATAGAATAAAAAATTTGCAAGTTATTTTTCTTGCTTGTAAAATATCGCACTGTAGAGTATCATAATATAAATTCGTTTTTTGGAATGTATTTTATGATTTCTTAAGCGTACTAATAGGCCAATCATATATAGGAGCAATTGTGGTAAAAGTCTTAATTGTCGATGATTCTGTTTTTATGCGTAAGGCTTTGGCATCTTTGATTGAAGGTGATCCTGAAATAAATATTGTTGGTACTGCAAACAATGGTGAAGAGGCTCTAAAAAGAATTGAAGAGCTTGACCCTGATGTGGTTACACTTGATATTGAAATGCCAAGGATGGATGGCCTAACTGCCCTTGAACATATTATGAAGACTAAGCCAAGGCCAGTCATCATGATAAGCTCATTGACTGAGGATGGGGCAAAGGCTACTCTCAAAGCTATGGAACTAGGAGCATTGGACTTTTTGCCAAAGTCTTTAAGCTCAGACAGTGCCACTTTTGGTAGTGAGCTTACTAAAAAAATAAAATTATTGGCCAGAAAAAAAGCCTTACTACAACTACGCTTTGGCATGCGTAAGCCTGAACCTCAAGCTACAGCACTTTCAGCTGGTGCTAAAAAAGAAGTATTTGCTCCATGCAAAGGGGCACGTGATATTGTTGGCATTGGGGTGTCTACTGGTGGCCCCCCTGCTGTGCAAAAGGTTCTTTCTGCCTTACCTAAGGATTTTCCTGCAACCATATTAATAGCCCAGCATATGCCGGCTGCCTTTACCGGTCCCTTTGCTAAGCGTTTAGATGGTGTTTGTAATATATCAGTATCTGAGGCTGAAAGTGGTATTAGGCCAAAAGCTGGACATGCTTATGTAGCCCCAGGTGGTAAGCATTTACGTCTTAAGATGCGTGGACCGCTTATGGAATTAGAGGTTTCTGAACAACCAACATCGGCTCTTTATAAGCCTTCTGCCACGGAGTTGATGGACTCAATATCGAAATGTAACCCAAGAAAGTCATTGGGTATAATTTTAACTGGTATGGGTAGTGATGGTCTTGAGGGTATACGCACTTTACGTGAAAAAGGTGGGTATATTATGGCTCAAAATGAAGCTTCTTGTGTAGTTTATGGTATGCCAAAGGCCATTGTAGATGCTAATTTAGCAGATCAAATTTTGGATATAGATGATGTTGCAAGTGCAATGATCACAGCAGTAAAAGCATAAGTAGGGGATGATATGACTGATTATGCGCAAAATATAGATGCTCAAGAGGTATTAACAGCACTAAATAGCGATGACATTGACATTGTTAGGCATGCTATTTTTACCGCTGGTGAGCTTCGTTTAGAGGATAGCATTGACGTGCTCTGTACGCATATTCAAAGTACAAATATTGGGGTACAAGAAGCTGCAGAGTATGCTTTACGTAAAATTGGAGGCAAGCAAACTATTCAGAAAGTCCTGCCTTTTTTGCGCAGTGACTCGCCTTCATTACGCAATATTTCCATGGATATTTTACGTGAAATTGGCTGCGAAGATATTACATCAATTCAGCCTTTGTTGCGTGATGTGGACCCTGATATGCGTATTTTTATGTCAGATATTTTAGGGCATACCAAAAGCCTTCAGGCAGTGCCACTACTTTGTGAGGCCTTGTTAAAAGACCCAGAGGTAAATGTACGTTACCAAGCAGCCATGAGCCTTGGAACATTAGGCTATGCTGAGGCTGTTGATGCCTTGCAAAAAGCTATGCATGATGAAGAATGGGTGCAGTTTTCAGTAGTGGATGCCTTGGTAAAAATACGAGCAGAAGAAACTGCTGGCATGCTTGTACAGCATTTAGATCATTGTTCGCCCTTGGTTGCATCTATTATTATTGATGCTATTGGAGAACTAAAAAACATTAAAGCTGTACCATTGCTTTTACGCTATCTTGAAAAGGCCAATCCTGTTTTATGCCATAAGGCGGTTAAAGCCATTGTGCAAATACTTGGTGAGAGTGCACTTTCCTTACTTTCCGCCAAAGACCGAGAGAGGTTTAAAGGGTATTTGGGTACAGCTCTTAGCGATGAAGATGAAAGCGTACAAATGGCAGCTTTATCAGGGCTTAGCACTGTAGGTGATGCAAGCTCATCACAATTTGTTTTGGATTTTATCTTGGGCTTAAAGATGGATCCTGAAAATGATATTTATGTGACCGCCATTAAAACATTAGCTGCCATTGGTTATAATGATACCTTTGCCTCCTTCCTAAATTCTAACGACACAAAGACGGTGAATGTGGCTTTAGAGGCTTGTGAGCTCATGGATAATGTCGGTTGCATGAAGTCAATCACTAGTATTTTTTGGAAACTGGATCGAGATGGGCAACGCCTTGCAAGCCGCTCCATGGCCAAACATGCAAGTGTTGAAGATGCTGCATTTGTAATGGATATTTTAGAACGTAGTGATGATAGTGAGGTATTGAAAAATGCCATGCTATGCCTTGGGACTAATCTTAAATATGCACCAGCCCAAGATAAAATTTTCGAGATGATAAGTCATGCTTATACTGATGTGCGCTCTACAGCTATAGAGGCTTGTATTGACTTGCATACTCCAGAGCTTGAAACAAAGTTCATTGACTTATTTGCAACTGGTCAAGAAGAAGAGCGCACCATGGCTTTATATGTGCTTTGCAATTTTGGTATTAAAAAGCATTTTGACCTTATCATAAAAGCTCTTGATGATGAAAGTGCCACTGTACGACAGTTGGCGGTGGAATCTTTTGCTAGCCCAGAGGTTAAACTGCATGATCATATAGATCTTTTGCTAAAAGAGTTAAAAGACTCAGATCATGATGTACGCATTGCAGTCGTTGATGTACTTGGTAATAAACAAGATGACACTTTAACTCCGTATTTAATTAATGCTCTTGATGATGAAAATGAGTGGGTTTGCATAAGAGCAATCGAAGCTTTAGGAACCTTAAAAACAGATAACATAGCCCAACAACTGGTTGAACGCATGCAGGACGCAACTCCCATGGTTACTTTTAAGATTATAGAGGTCTTGGCAAATATAGGTGGTAATGTTGCTTTTAGTGCACTTCTAAATCTTATGTCGCATGAAGACATAGAAATACAACATGCTGCAACAGCAGCTATAGAACAAATACAGGCAGGGTAAAGAGATATGTCTACATTAACCCCCCGTGTACCCCTTTCTTTTAATAAGGAACTGAAAATTACTGATGAAGAATTTGTGCAGTTGCGAGATTTTATTTATGAACAAAGTGGTATCTTTATAAATGAAAATCGTAAGTACTTGGTGGAAAATAGGCTTAGCAACCGCATTAAAGAGTTAAAGCTTAAATCTTATTCTGAGTATTATAAGTTTTTGCGCTTTGACCCAAGTAGACGCACTGAGCTTAATCGTCTTTTTGAAGTTGTAACAACAAATGAGACAAGCTATTTTAGAAACCCACCCCAACTGCGTGTTTTTCAAGAAAAAATCCTTGCTCAAGCCATAGAAGAATGCCGTAAGGCTGGTCGTAAGCGTTTGCGTATATGGTCTGCTGGATGTTCTACTGGTGAAGAGCCATATACCATTGGTATTATTTTGCATGAAGTATTAAAGCAAGAGATAAGTTCTTGGGATATAAAAATATCAGCTACAGATATTTCTGAGGCTGTGCTAGCGGCAGCACAAAAGGGTATTTATTCTGAATATACTTTGCGCACTACGCCTAAACCATTGGTTAGCAAATATTTTGTGCCAAAAGATAAAACATTTGTTATCTCACCTACAGTCAAGAGGTTAGTGTCTTTTAGTCAAGTAAACTTAAATGATCGTATGCAACTAGCTAGAGTTGAAAAGTCGCATATTGTGTTTTGCCGCAATGTAATAATTTACTTTGATGATGATATGAAAAAACGTGTTATTAACGCTTTTTATGATAATCTTATGCCTAAGGGTGCTTTGCTTATTGGGCATTCAGAGTCATTGCACAATATTAGCCGTGCCTTTGTACCGGAGCACTATACAGGCATAATAGTTTATCGCAAACAAGGTTAATGGGCTTTTATTCATGCTTGCCAAAACTATTGCCATAGCTAACCAAAAAGGTGGAGTTGGCAAAACTACCACCACCTTAACTCTTGGTATGGCTTTAGCAAAGAAGGGTAAGCAAGTGCTAATTTTAGATTTAGACCCGCATGCTTGCGCATCATTGCATGTGAAGCTTTATCCGGAAGAGCAAGATGTAACTTTGCATGACTTGTTGTTAGCAGACAAGGAACATTGGCAAGGGGTTTGGAAGAGTTTAGCACGCCCAGTGGGGGTAGAAAACTTACACTTTGCAGCCGGAAGTATAAGGCTTTCTGAGCTTGAGCTTGATTTGCAAGAACGTAAGGGTAAGGGCATGGTGCTTGCTGAGGCTTTGGCGCCAGTTAAAAATAAGTATGATTTTATTTTGATTGATTGCCCGCCACATGTGGGAATTTTGCTGGTAAATGCCTTAGTTGCTTCGGATTTGTTGATTATACCAATTCAAACAGATTTTTTGGCCTTACATGGATTAAAGTTGCTGTTTGATACTATACGTACATTGAATAAGGTCTTACCAGAACCTATACGCTATAAAACTTTGCCTACAATGTACGATAAAAGAGCTAGGGCTTGCACTCGCGTTTTGGAGCTTATGCGGCATAAAATGGGTACATCTATGTTTGAAACTGTTATTGGCATTGACACACGTTTTCGTGAAGCAAGTGCTCTTGGTGCATCAATATATGATATTGCACCAGAAACGCGTGGAGCCATTGCATATGAAGCTTTAAGTAGAGAAGTACTAACATTATGGTAAAAACACCTGAGCAATATTTTCAAGACCAAGACTTTGGGGCACCAAATGCTACCCAAAGTGATGACATAACAGCTGCTGAGCATGCTTTTTTGCAAAAATATGTGGGAGTTGATGGTGCGCATGAATTAGGTATCATGCTTGGTGAAGGGTGTGGTCACATTCCTGATGTTCCTCCTTTAGAGGAAGAGTTAAAAGATAAAGAGCAGTTGCAAATGATTTTTGTATATTTGCAAGGGCAGTTGTACGCCATACCCATTGAAGCGGTACAAGAAGTTTTAAATTATATGCAACCTATACGTTTACCACTTTCACCGGACTTTATGGCAGGGATAATAAATTTACGTGGGAGGGTCACTCCACTTTTGCACCTTGAGCAAATGCTTTGTGCTGAGCATAGTGATATTACAAGTGATAGCTTTATTGTAATTTGTCATCGTAAGGGCATTCAGGTGGGCATGGTAGTAGATAAAATTCAAACTATGAAGACAGTAAATACTAGTGATATATCATGGAATGTTGAAGCGCAAATTGGTGCAAATGCTGAATATATATGTGGTATTTTAGACTATGATGATAAAGTCTTTGGTATTTTATCCATTGATAGAATAGTTGACTATATACTTCAAATCTAGCTTGGCTTAACGGTTTAATTTTATATATTAAAAGTTTAGCAAAGAATACTCGAGGATAAGGACAGAATATGAGCAAACATATCTTAGTAGTTGATGATTCCAAAACTATACGTAATCTTTTGGCCTTTGTTATGAAAGCTGAAGGATTTAAGGTGACCACGGCTGAAGATGGTTTGGATGGTCTTGAAAAGCTCTATAATGGGGCAGCAGTAGATTTAATTATTACTGACGTTAATATGCCGCGCATGGATGGATTTACTTTTATTAAAACATTGCGTGAGCAAGATGCATATCAAGATACTCCAATTATTGTACTTTCTACTGAAGGGCAAGAAAAAGATATTCAAGCTGGCATGAGCTTTGGAGCCAATTTGTACATGGTTAAACCAGCTCAGCCTGAAAAAATGGTTCGAAATATAAAGATGTTGCTCGGATAGCCGATTAGCTTACTTAACTGTGCTATGTTTTACTTACTTAAAACTTTTAGGCTTAAGGGTATGCTATGAGTCAAGATTTTATGGATGCTGAATTATTTGCGGATTTTATTATTGAAGCGCGTGAGCATCTTGAAACTATTGAACCAAATTTATTGGAGCTTGAAAAGGCTCCTGATAACTTGGGTTTGCTTAATGAGATATTTCGTCCAATGCACTCACTTAAGGGAGCTTCGGGTTTTCTTGGTTTAAATCGTATCAATCAATTAGCTCACCGTTGCGAAAATATCCTTGATGAGTTGCGTAATGCCAATATGGTTGTAACATCAAGTATTATGGATATTATTCTTGCTTCTACTGATGCATTACGACAAATGCTAGACAATCTAGAGCAAAATAATAGTGACGAGGGTGTGCCCATTGAGGATATTGTTGTTGAAATTGATACTCTCATGGAAAATAAAGGGGCTGATGTTGCGCAAGCTGAGGGTGAGCCTATAGCCGTTGAAGATGCTCCTGCTGAACAGTCCCCAAGCCCTAGCTTGGAAGAAAATCAAGTTCAGGCAAGCCCTGCAGATGATGGCGATGGCCATAGCTCTGAACCAGCTGCAAGTAATGATACTCTTAATGCGGATACTAATTTAGTAAAAATAAATAAAAGCCCCAAAGAATGGTTGGGTGATTTAGCACGTATACCAGAGTACAAACTTACGGCCTTTGGTGAGGGTCACTTAAAAGATTTTATTGATGAATCAACTGAAATAGTAGAAAGTTTAAATGCTGGCCTATTACAATTAGAAAATGAACCCGAAGGTCAAGACGAGTTAATAAATGATTTATTCCGCTTCTTCCATAACCTCAAAGGAAATAGCGGCATTATAGGCTACAATGATTTAAATAGTCTTACTCATGAAGCGGAGACCTTACTTAATAATATCCGTAAAGGTGAGATGAGCATTGGTCATGAACTTATTGACCTTTTACTCTTTGTTGTAGATATTATGGAAGTATTGGTACTAGATATCGATGCTGCTCAAGGTTCTGTTCAACCGCCTGATACTACTGAAGTTCTACACCAATTACGTGAAGCATTAGCTGGTGGCCCTATTATGTTACCGCGCAGTATGTACGAAAGCGCACAAAGCACAAGTACCGAGGCTGTGGAAAGTACTGAAAGTGCAGTGGCAACGAGTAGTACTGAAGTTGTAACACCTACTATTATACCAGTAGGTATGGAAGATGATGACGTAACTATGTTTAGGCAAACTGTGGCCCAACAAATGGAAATCATTCGCGCCGCCATGGAAACCTTAAAAGGAGACGGTAATCATAAACCTTCTGTGGACGCCATTTATCGTTCCCTTATAGCCATTAAAAATGCTTGTAGTTTTATAAATCTTCCAGACATTAAAGTATATACAGAACGCACTGCTGGCATAGTAGAATCTGCACGCAAATCAGAGATGGATTTTTCTTTAGTTCTGGATATGCTTTCTCAAGAAGTAGATATTATCAAAGAAATGATTGATGCTGCTCCCATAGGAGCTAGTGAAGAAAAAACAGTAGAAGCTGCTGCACCAGAAGCCACGCCAGCTGCTGCACCAGAAGCTAAGCCAGCTGCGACGCCGGAAGCTAAACCAGCTGCGACGCCGGAAGCTAAACCAGCTG
>CAYJLD010000058.1:0-10211 GCA_964371195.1 uncultured Desulfovibrionaceae bacterium
TTTATTACTATTTTCCAATAAAATTATACTATTTTAGAATGTTATTATATTTTTCGGCGTCGACTATAATAAACTAGCATCGCGGCATAGTTGTTTATATACATCTTCATGCCTACGAGTGAGGTTTTCTAAAGAAAAATTTTCAACTACATGCTTACGTGCTGCTTGGCCCATATTTTCAGTTAAGCTGGCATTAGCTAGTAAGGATAAAATCCCCTGAGCTAAAGCGTCAACATCACCAACGTCTACTAAAATCCCCTGCTTTTTATGTTCAACAATGTCTACAATGCCATTCGCGTTGGTAGAAACTATAGGCAAACCACATGACATGGCCTCCAAAATAGCATTGGGCATACCTTCATCTCGTGACGAAAACACAAACATTCTTGCCGTTTGTAAATGTTCACGCGCACTACTTGCACCATGAAAAATGACACTGGTCCCAAGTCCCAAGTCCAAAGCTAATTGCTTACGCTCCTCAAGCAAAATACCATCACCTACAAAGTGCAACTTAGCATCTGGTACTTGCTTAAGCACCTGCACAAAAGCGTGCAATAAAACCTCTTGCTCCTTAGCCCTTACCATTCGTCCAACACAAACTAATTCTGGTGCAGTTGTTAATCCTGCTGGATTAGGACTAAAGTAATCCGTATCCACCCCATTAGGTATAAAATGTAGCAGAGAATGCGGCACACCTAACTCATGTAACCCGCTATAAATACTACTGGCATTACAAATATGAGCATGAGCCGTGCGCCATAAAAAACGCTCATGCTGCTGCTTTATATTACGCTGAGCACGACAAGAACCAACCACCACAGCCGATCTATGCAAGCGCGCAAAAATTCTACCCCAAATATTAGGATAAGCCGTGCAAGTATGTATTAGCCTAGGGCGCACTGCATATATTTTCTTCCATATGGCCGGTATGGCGGCTATGGTATCTAACGACTTGGTATTACATAACATAGTAACAGGAATTTGCCCCTCATCGGCCATATGCATTAGAGCATCACCCTGACGCAAAGTCCATATCTCTGGCATGAAAAAATTACGATCAATACGCTTTGCTACCTCTAACATCTGTTTTTGGGTTCCACCAAAATTCAGTTCTTCTAAAAGCAGGACTAATGGTATAGGCTTATGCGGCTTTTGAATTTGACTCATTAATTTTCCTAAAGCATTAAATTTTTCATAAAAACCATTACACACTTCGTACAGTTTAAAGCGCTTTACCAAACATTGTCAATTACTCAAAAAGTCAAGATTTTACTTAAACACTTTATCAGCATAACATTAGCTTCACCTCATACAAACCACTATTTACCCTCTTAGCATCATTATACTTTCTCGCAGCAGAGTTAAGGGTCCTACACAATTATTTTTTATTCTATTTTTATACTTTTGCGCTAAATTTGCATTTGCTTGTAAACTTACTTCTGTAAAATGTCAGTGGCGGCTAACAAAATTTTTTGCAAGGAAAATTTTGCGCCACGTAAAATGACCCAGAACTAGCTTCTGGCCTTTATGAAGCGACTTTGAAGTAGCGTGCCTTTCTGGAAAGCGCATGAAAATGCGTTTTTCAACATCACCTAAATAGCCTACGGGAAAATATTACCACATAACAATATAGTTTATGCATAAAAAACATAATCCACCACCTCAACTAATACGCTATAATTATTATTATTTTTTTGCGCAATAACAAAAAAAGCTTTCGGAATATTTTTTGCAGATTTAACGATGTTGAGCAAAAATTTCCATCAATTTGGGAATTTTAAAATCTGGAAGATTTAGAAGATGTACCATCGGCAACTATATAGCTTTGTCAATGCAAACTAAATTTGAGAGGTAAACATGAATATCCTTGGTCTTAATTCAAGTAGTGGCGTTACTTTTGATATACCTGATAGTTACAGCCAAAAAGAAAACACTTCCTATGAACGTAACTCACAAGATACTATTAGTATTTCAGACGAAGCTCGAGTTTTGTTTATGCAATTACAAGAGGCCAATACATCAACTGACGATGGAGCAGGACAAGATGAGGATGCAGAAAGCTCTACAGCTCAAGAATTCAAAGATATAATTAATAGTCACAAGCCTGGAAGCGGCTCATCGCAAAGCTCATCTGAAGACGCCATTGAGGATGTAAGAAATAAAATTAATCAAGTTTCTAGTGAATTAGCCTCAATAGCTAGCAAAAGCACGCAATCAGATAGCGGTAAAAGTTCGTCACAGGTACAACAGTTAGAATCACAATTAAGTCAATTGGAGTCACTTTTAGCTGAGCTTGAAGCGGCAGCGACTGAAGAAACAACTAGCTAAAAAACACAGCTTAGCGATGAATAACTTTTATGCTGTAATGGGGTTTTGCCCTTTGCCAAGTGCGGATGGGCAAGACTAAGCCTAGCGCCCTAGTACATAGGGGTGGGCAGATGTTTTTACTACTTTGAGTTAGAAAATTTATCTGCTCGATAGAATGTAAGGATCATCGCCTATAAGCTATTATTGCAGATTTACGTTCTTGTGCTGTACGTTATAGAATAGAAATAGACTTATTTGTAATAAAAAGTATGCATTTATTAATACACACTTAATCAATAGCTTTACGTACAAATTCAGATTTTAAACCCATTTTTCCAATACCAGGTATTTTACAATCAATATCATGGTCACCATCAACTAAACGAATATTTTTTACCTTAGTACCTACTTTCACGACTGCCGAAGCTCCTTTTACTTTTAAATCCTTAATAACGGTAACGGTATCACCATCTTGTAATATGGTGCCATTGGCATCACGCACAGTGGAGGTATCAGCCCTTTCTGTGTCTAGTTGGTTCCATTCATGGGCGCATTCAGGACAGATAAAAAGGTTTGTATCCTCATAGACATATGCCGATTGACACTTGGGGCATGGTGGTATTGTACTCATTTCATTCTCATTGGTTATAGGTTAATTATTGATAAAATGACTATATGTCATATTTCCTGCAAATAGTACAAGCCAAAAAGAGAAACTTCTGGCAAACTGCCTCTTGGGGAGGTTTCATCTGCCAAAGTTAGTGCAAATTTAAATAAAAGACTATTGAAAAATACATACGCAGATTGATTTTATATACTCGCAATACAAGCTATTGGCTTTCAATGGGTTAGCATAGTGTATGGACTTGTAAAACTATGACCCTTTGTATTTTAAGAAGGATAAAATAAAATGGACCTAGCATCTTTTATACAGGGTTTTGGCATGGGTATAAGTCTTATTATGGCTATTGGTGCTCAAAATGCATTTTTGCTTTCGCAAAGTATTCGCCAAAATCACCATGTTGTTGTATGCATTATTTGCATCATATGGGACGCTGTTCTTATAGCGCTTGGGGTTCTTGGCTTTGGAGGATTTATTGTTGCTCATCCACAAATTCAAAGCATTGCCACATGGGGAGGAATTCTTTTTCTTGTACTTTTTGGCTTTAGAGCTCTTCGTTGTGCCTTTAAGCAACATGTTTTTGATGTGAAAATAGAAAATGTTAAACGTCCTTTAAAGGCGGTTATTTTCACAACGCTTGCTGTTTCAATTCTTAATCCTCATGTCTACCTTGATACAGTAGTTTTACTTGGGTCTATTAGTACCAATTATGTGGGAACAGGGCGATATTATTTTGGAGCGGGGGCTGCTTGCGGCTCAGCAGTTTGGTTTTCAACTCTAACACTTTGTGGAAGATTTCTTGCCCCATACTTTACAAAACCTTTGGCGTGGAGAATACTTGACGCAATAGTATGCCTTATTATGTGGAGTCTAGCTGCTATGCTTATGTGGCAAACGATTAGCTAATAGTAAGGTTTATGCAAAAAGCTCTAAACGATTGTATGTGCATGAGGTTCAAGGATGTGCAAATCTAAGTTTTATTGTTTAAATATATAAAAAGGCATGTGATACTTGACTTAACAATCATAAAAAAATAATATGCCCATATATAAATAGCAAACATCTAAAATAATAAATCATTATTAATTTATATGTTATATTTCTTATTATACTTTAAGAGATTTAATTTTAGGGAAGTGTAAATTATTCTATAAAAACTATTATATGGGAGTTAATTATGGCAGAATATGATTATACCAAGAATTTTTTTGGTGATATTGATTATATTGAAGCAGATGAAAGTATTAATCTAAAATCATATACTTCCAAAAAGCAGACCATTTCCCTAGTAGATCCTAGTAATCCAGACAATAAAATTGGTCCAAATAGCAATCATCTTACTATTTCTGGTGATGTAAATAACATCCATATATCCAAAGTAACAGGTGCAAGCGATGCCCTTAATGGTGCAACGCAAGAACTTGCCAATGCAACTTTAACCGGTGATGCCATGCACATTAGTGCATCAACCTTCACTGGTGGTGCTGACAGTATTACACTTAGCAGTATTAATAGCGGCGACGCCATATTGCTTGGTGATGCCAAAAGCGTCAATGCAGGGACAACTCGTGGGGGGAATGATTCCATCCTAGTTACCGGCGCTATACAAGGGGTTGATGCTGACAACAAAGCCTTAATTGTTGGTGACATACAAACACTTGTCAACACAAACCTTACAGCTGGCAGTGACAAAATCACCCTACAAGGCGCTATAGAATACGCCAATATTTATACTGACGCCGAGACCCATATAGGTGTTAACACCTTAAGTGGTGGCAATGACACACTTACATTAGGTATTGCCCCCACCAAGGCTATGCCAACCCCCACAATACACTTAGTTGATAACACCCACATAGATTTAGGGCACGGCAATAATATGCTAAACGCCTACTCCACTCTTGGTGCTAACACGACACTCATAAGCGGACAAGGTAATGACAAGTTAACCCTTAATGAAACGCATGGTGTAGTTAGAAGTGGCGCTGGCAATGATAGTCTTTATGTTAGTGCAAATGCCGGTACAATATATACCGAAAGTGGCAATGATAGAATTACCATGAGTGGTGCTAGCGCACAAGTGGGTATTATATATGCCGGTGATGGTAATGATACCTTTAGCATAAATGTGGCTGGTAACAGTGACAGCTCTTATACAGATAAAATTTATGCTGAGGCTGGAAGGGATAGCATAACCATAAATACGGCCACTGAGCTTCTAGTATATGGCGGTGCAGATAGTGATAGAATTACCATTAACAAAAACATTGGACAAAGCACCATAAGAGGCGGCAATAGTGATACATCGGTAACAGATCTTAGTAACGACACTATTATCGTCAAGGGTGTTTTGACAGGCAGCTTTTTATATGGTGATGGTGGTAATGATGTCATTACTATAACTCAAAGAGGCTCTAGTACATCATATGGTGGCATTAGTGGCGATGATGGTAATGACACCTTAAGTGTTACCACAGCTACCGCCACCTTAGTTGATGGTGGTAGTGGCAATGATTTCATAAACATAGGAACGCTTAGCCTAAATAATATTACAGGTTCAGCCGAGGGTGGCGCAGGTAATGATAAAATAATCATAAGCAAGGTTAGTGGTCAAAATAGCTTAGATTATAGCGTAGATGGCGAAGAAGGTAATGATAGCATAACCATAACTACGCTTGAACAAGGTGTTGTGCTTGGTGGTTTGGATAATGACACTATTAAAGTAACCAATGCTAATGCTAATAGCAGTATAAACGCTGGCCTTGGGCATGATAAAATAACCGTAAGCAAACTTACAGATAGTACCATAAGAGGTGATGAGGCCACTAACATAGCCCATGAAGATGATGCAGGTCTCACAAAACTTAATGGTAATGATAGCATTAACGTAACCACTGCTATAAATAGTAATATTTATGGTGATAACAGTTTGGCAGGCCATGCCTCCTACAGCGGGCACAACTATATTAATGTGGGCACCTCTATAAATAGCTCCATATTCGGTAGCGTAGGCAATGATACCATTATTGTAAAAAATCTTCATGCTGACACAGCAGGTGACGCAAGCAGCATATTGTCTTATGTAGGCAATGACAGCATTAAGGTAACAAGTGTCAACGGCAGTTCGATTTCAGGTGGCAGTGGAAATGATACCATTTCCCTTAGCTCTGTAAGTAATACTTCTTTCATAAGCTCGGGAACTGTTTTAATTATTGGCTCTAAAATTACTTTTGTCACTGCTTATGAGGATGATAAAATTAAGATTGCCAATGCCAGCAATAGCATCATTGTTGGTGATGGTGGTAACGACACTATTTCAATAGATAATATGACAACTTGCTCCGTGCAGGGACATAAGGGCAATGATAGTATTTATGTAGGGACAACCAAAACTACCCCAGGATTAAACTCTCCTACCATCAGGGGTGATGATGGTGATGATACCATTATCGTAAACCATGCCAGAACCGCGCACGTTATTGGTGGGTTAGGCAATGACAGTATAAAAATAACCACTGTAAGCACTGCTAACATATATGGTGATCATGAAGATGGTACTGGTAATGGTAATGACACTGTATATATTGGTACATTAGGTGGCAATGATGGTTTTATTAAACTAGGTGCTGGCAATGACAGTTTAACTATCAAAAGCAATAAGAACTATTCCATTAGTGACAGTGATTTATCTGACGCTTTGGGTACGGGTAATGACACCCTAAATATCAATTGGAAATTTAGCGGAACATTTAATGCCGGAGATGATGGCGCCACCCTCATTACAACAGGCTTTAGCGGGGCATATCTTAACTTTGGTGCTGGTGATGATGGTCTAATCGTAACTGGCAGTAGTGGTAATATAGATACACGGCTTGCCGAACTACTTGGCACAGAAGGTCAAGATACTTTACAAGTAAACTGGGCCTTTAATGGAGAATATTACGCTGGCAATGACGGTGGCTTTTTAATTGCCAAGGGTCTTACTAAAAATGCTGACCTAAACTTTGATAATGGTGATGACGGCTTTATCATGAGCGGTAGCCTTAGCGGTGCGCATCATATTGATACATTTAAGGGTTCAGATTTCATATCCATTAGCAGTACACACATGCAAGGTGATGATGCTTTATTTTATCATCACGATGGGCAAGATAGTATTGTATTCAAAGGCACTTATACAAGTAGTTCAAAAATCACAGCCTATAACGACATTGGGGATCTAGGTCGGCTCGCTACTGGCGATGATGGTGGTAGCATTCAACTTGATACATGGGTTAGTGGCGATGTAGCCTTTGGGGTTGGTAACGACACATTTACTGTTACCAAGACTCTTAATGGAACCAAAGCAGAAGACAAAACCATTTTCACCCATGCTGGTAATGATAGTATTACATTTAATTCTACCAATTATGTAACTTTAAACACTAGAGAGGGTCTAGACACTATCAATGTAACAAATTCCCTTAATAACAGCACATTGATTAGCGGTACGCAAGCAGATATTATTAATATAAAATCGGCAAGCTATGCTGACATAACCTCTGGTACAAACTTAGTTAGTGATAGCGGCAATGACACTGTAACCATTAACTCCATGAATAACAGCCAATTAAAAACCGGAGCCGGCAATGATTCCGTAATACTTGGTACTGTCGGGGTTAATAATACCATTGATGTTTATACAGGTGCAGACATTGTTAGTATTGCTAGTATAGGTAGCAAGAGTACCTTCTCATATAATAGCCTAGACATTGATCATATTACCATCAAGGGCACATATAATTATGGCATGGTCACAACCGATATAAGCCCCACGGGCTCCATTAATACTCAGCTTTTTAGCGGTCTACACACTGGCAGTGATGGTGGCTATATAACTCTTGATACCCTTGGTACTGGTAGCCTGGGCTTTGGATCTGGTGCCGACACTCTAACCATTAATAAAAATATTGTGGGCACATATGCTTATAAAGATATTTATACCCTAGGCGGTGAGGATAGCATTACCCTTGCTTCGGTAAGCGGAGCTGAAATCCGTGCTGGAGATAACAATGACTATATATCTGCCATGTCCCTAGGTGTTGCTGGCGTGCTTAAGGGCGAAGCCGGAAACGATACCATTCAAATAGGTAGAGTATATGCGGACTTTAAGGACATTAAAACTACCACCACCTTAAAGAGCGGTGTTATTGACGCAGGTAGTGGCCATGACAGTATCTTTATAGGCCACAGCACAAACGACCCTACCTTTGGGGCCAAGGGTAATATGAGTGGTGGCGTGGTGTATGCTGGGGATGGTAATGATAATATCTTTGTTGGCACGCTTAGCGGTTCTGCCCGTATTGAGGGTGGATCTGGAGCTAATATATTCAGCATGCAGTCCATGAGCGGAGGTAGCATTAATACTGGTGATGATACTGGAAATATAGTTGCCATAAATAATACATTTAGCCGTGGCACCATTAATGGTGGTGCAGCAGCAGATAAATTTTCGCTACCTAATACCACAAGCACCATGAGTGGTGGAGTTATAAATGCTCATGCCGGTAATGATAGTTTTAGCATTACCAATATGAAGGGTGGGACAATTTACGGCGCAGATGGGGCAGATAGTCTTACCATTACGCAAATGCAAGGTGGCACCATTAATGGTGGTAATGATGCAGATATATTTAATATCACCAACTTGCTAGGTGGTACTATACATGCTGACAGTGGAGCTGATATATTTAATATAACCAATATGCGCAGTGGTGCCATTAATGGCAATGACAATGCCGATACCTTTAATATTTCAGAAACCATGTATAAGGGCACCATTAATGGCAATGATGGCAATGATGTTTTTGACGTAGATTTAGCCATGCGTGGTGGCACCTTTAATGGTAATGAAGGCAATGATATTATTTCAGTAACCGACATGTATGCTGGCATTATCAATGGACATGAAGGAAATGAAGACATTACCACTACCAATGTTTACGGTGGAAGCATTAATACCCATGATGGGGATGACAGTATTAGCATCAACCACATGCATGGTGGCACTATTCACCTAGGTGAAGGTAATAATCTCATTAATATTAAGAACCAGCTTTTAGGTGGTAAAATCATTGCTGGTAAGGGTGATGATACGCTTGTTATTGAGGATGGCGTTGAGCTTGGCACTAAGTATTCCATTGATCTTGGCCTTGGAAATAATGCAGTTTCCGTGTTCTCAAATCTTGAAAATCAAGCCCTAACCCTTGGGGCAAAAAATGATCATGTAGCGCTACAAGTTAACACAAGTGCAAGCAAAATAAATCTTGGCGCTGGTAATGATACTTTAACTAATTTCGGTTATACCATCACCAATACCATCATTGATGCAAGCACTGGCAATGATATAATTAACCTAAACGATGTTAACACAGGCACGATAATTTATGGTGGCATAGGTAATGATAATATTAGCGTAAGCACTGCTACTAATACTATTATTGATGCAGGTACTGGAAATAATATTATTACTATTGGTAATAATATTAGTAGTAAAACATCACAAACTACCATAATTGGTGGCGGCAATGACAGTATTACCGTCAAGGGTGACTTTATTGATGGTAGTATAATTTCTACTGGTACTGGTAATGATAGTATTTTTGTAAATAGTCTTTTAGATGGAATTACAATTGCTGGAAGCATACGTTTTGATAATAGAGGTAGCGACACTATTAAGCTTGATGAATACAAGCATGGCATAATTGTAGACAGTAAAGGCCAAGCCATTAATCTTGCTACTGGTTCTGACGGTGGCAGCATTGAAATTAGTAACTGGATTGATGGGCAAATAACCTTTGGAGCAGGTAATGACAAGTTTATTGTTGGTAACTCCACCCTTACAGACAAGGGTACTCTAAACTTCTCTACTGGTAATGATACCATCGTGCTACAAGGCGTTAATGGAACTACAAAAATATTATTTGACAATAGAGGCAGTGACCACATTAGCTTAAACTCTTACACCAAGGGCGTGATAGTTAATAACAAGGGCCAAGCCATTGACCTAGCAACAGGTACTGATGGCGGAAAAATTGAACTTGGCGCATGGCATGACACCGCACTTAACCCCATTTACTTTGGTAATGGACATGATACATTTATACTGCGTACTGCCTTGGAAGGTGAAATCAACCTACATAAGGGCAATGATTCCATTGAGATAAATTCCATAGATGAAAGTGGAAAAATCATTTTTGATACTGCTGGCAAGGATAGTATTACCATTGACCAATATGCTGGT
>CAYJLD010000058.1:10311-14638 GCA_964371195.1 uncultured Desulfovibrionaceae bacterium
GGAGAGGGAAATAATAATATTTTTGTGGACACTATGAATGCGGCAAGTAGTTCTCCCAATACAATTTTAAGCGGTAATGGTAATGACACCATCACCATTAACACTGCTAATACAAATGCATTAAATTCTGTCATTAGCAATGGCGGTGCTGATAGTATTACTCTTGGTGAATTTTGGGGTCAAGTTGATGCCGGAGATGGCAAAAACACTATTTTTGCAGATACGTTTACCGGAACTCTTGAGTCTGGAAAGGACGCCGATTTTATTAATATAGAATCATTAAGTGACCTATTTGATACCAATAATACTATAAATATTGATGTGGGGCATGGTAATAATAAAATCACTATTGATGATATTCGCGTGGAAGCCGCAGCACAAGCTGGAAAGGCCTATATTTATAGTGGTGATGGTAAGGATACTTTTGATATTGGCATATTAAGAAATCTAACCATTAACAGTAATGCTGGTAATGATAGCTTGGTTTTTGACACTATATCTGGAGAAAATAGTATAATTTATGCAGGCACTGGTAGTGATATCATTAGAATTACTAACCTTAATGCTGGTAAAATATATACCAATATGCAAGATGATGGGTTTGAATCTACTAGTAACTCTGTATTTATTACCACCATGCATGATGGTTCTATTTATGGTGCATCAAGCAATGAAATTTTCAATATAACCAACATGCTGGGCGGAGGGCTTTTTGCAGGCTCTGGAAATGACCGCATAACCATAAATTACGCTAGCGGTGAGATTGCAGGTGATGCCAAAACCCTTACAATTAAACCAGGCAGTGATATCATAAAAATCACTACTGCCGAGGATTTAATAATTTATGGCGACACAAGACAAGAATATACTGTGGGTGGGAATGATAGTATAAGCATAGATAAGGCTACAGATGTGGATATTTATGCCCAATTTGGTCATGATACCATTAAAATAGAAAGTTTGACTGGTAATGCCATGGACCAGTTATCCAAAGTTTATGGCAATGCACTGACCATCCCAAGTAGTAGCGTTAATAATGATAATGATACTGTGGATATTACTCATGCAAAATATGTAGGCATATATGACTATAGTGGCAACAATAAAATTGACCTAGGTACGGCTGAATCAGTCACAATTGATTTAGATGGATTTGGACAAAACAAAGTTACCATAGACACAGCACTTTACACTAACATTACTAGCAAAAGTGACAAATTAACCCTAAATATTACACAAATGCATGACACCACTGTAAATAGTGGCGACAGTAATGATTCAATTACTATTGGCCAGATGTTAGCAAGTAACATTAACGCGCAAGGCGGCAACAATGTTATTAATGTTAATAGTATGAGTGATAATAGCACTATTAGCACAGGACTTGGAGTAAATACCATTAGTGTAACTACCATGGATAACAGTAACATTAATGGAGGAGATTCAACAGACAACATAAATATTAAATCCGTTATGCGTAATGGCTCAAGTATTGATGCTGGCAGTGGTGATGACATTATTAGCGTTAGAATTAGTGGAGATAGCCAAAGCGAAATTACTGGTGGCGACGGGCAAGATGTATATAAAATTACTGGAGCCAAAAATAGCTCCATAACCATTATGGATTTTGAGTCAGTTGCAGGTAACAACAATCAACCTTTGGATAAGCTATTCATTAATGGGATAAACAAATCAAATGAAGCCTTAGAAGCTAAACTAACTGGAGATAACTATACCTTTGACGGCATTACCATTTATTTTAGCTAATACCGCGTAAAATGAGCCAGAACTAGCTTCTGGCATTTGCAAAGCAATATTTATTGAGAATACTTGCAGCTTGGCGAGTGAAAAACTTTTCTTTAACTTTATTATAAAATTATTTCTTATGATGTGTAATGCATAAAGTTAATATGGCAATATCATTTTCTGCAAAGCCAATATTGCAATACCATCATTAAATTTGGAGGATCGATGGGTTTTGTTAAATAGTCATTTAATCCCATTTGTATGCCTTTTTCCTTGTCCTCCTTCATAGCATTGGCTGTTACGGCAATAATGGGCAAATCTTCCATACTAAATTTTTGACGTATAATACCTGTGGCTTGAATACCATCCATTACCGGCATCTGCATATCCATAAGTACTAAATCAAAAGTTTGCTTTTCAAGCATATCCACAGCAATTTGACCATTATCAGCTATACTTACTCTGGCATTGGTTTTTTGGAGTAATTCTTCCATAATCAACTGATTAATCATATTGTCTTCAACCACAAGTATATGTTTGTCGCTCAAATCCAAACGTTTTTCGTCGCAACTATCAACTTTGATGTTAGTATCTTGAGTTGGTGGCAAAAATAAAACTATTGTGAAGGTAGTTCCCTTACCCATCTCACTTGTCACAAAAAGCTTACCGTTCATGAGCTCAATTAAATGCTTACTAATAACAAGACCAAGCCCCGTTCCACCAAATCGTCGTGTAATGGATGAATCAGCCTGTGCAAAAGGCTTAAACAAAGATTTTTCTTGCTCCTCTGAAATACCTATACCCGTATCCTTAATCTTTATACATACTGGATCTGTATTTGGGGGCGTTTCAATATTTTCTACAAGCTCATTACATGCATAACAACTAATGCTAACCTTACCTTGCTCGGTAAACTTAATGGCATTACCCACAAAATTATTCAAAATCTGCCCAATGCGCACAGGGTCGCCCACATAAAATTTATGCATATCCGGCGCTATTTCTAGCTCAAGGCTTAAATTTTTGCTTTCAGCACCATCACGATAAATTATCAAGGTCTGCTGGCAAACGTCATGTAGGTTAAAGTGCAAATATTCAAGATCAAGCATGCCTGCCTCAATTTTTGAGGTATCAAGCACATTATTAATAATTCCAAGCAAGCTCTTACCAGCAACTTCAATTTTTCTAAGATAATCGTCTTTTTTCTTACTATCTTCGTTGCTATTTAAGCACAGATGAGCAAGGCCAATAACTGCATTTAGCGGGGTTCTAATCTCATGGCTCATATTAGCCAAAAACTCACTTTTCATTTTACTAGACTCATCAGCCTTTTGTACCATTGTGCGCATGGAATGCACCATTGTTTGTAAGGCTTCATACAAGTCGCCAATTTCATCATTACGCTTAAATTCACTTAAGCTGTGCATGGTTTTAGTGTGCTCTTGTACAGGTTCTTGCCTAGACTTTGAGCTAAATATTCCCTTAATTTTAGCTATCATACGGTCAATTGCACTGTCTTTAAAAGCCCCAAGGTCTAAATCTTTATCCAATATACCCTTTGCCACTTGATTAGCATATTTAACAGCCTTCAGTAGAGCACGTAATATATAGTGAATATATGAAGAAATAATAGCAGTTAATAGGATAAGCATTATGGCGGCCATAAGAATGGAACTATGGCGTATATTGCGACCAAGCGCTGAAAGCTCATCTATATCTTTTACAGCTACGGCAATCCAATTTGCCTTAGGTAAGGTGTCATAGTAGGCAATTTTCTTTCTTCCATCAAAAACGTAGGTGGTACTACCACTACCTTTTTTGACCATATCATGCCACCAATCATATTGACTTAATATATTATGAAATACTCTATCACTATGCTTGTGAATAAAAATTGTACCTAATTTATCTGCTACATAGATATAGCCATGTTCGCCAAGTAACATGCGCTCACTCATGGTATCTACAAGCCTTGAAACATTAAATACCACCCCAATAATAGCATTCGTATTAGTATCATATACAGGCGAAGCCACAGAATACACCACTTCGTTATTATATTGATACGGTGAACCGATGGCTACTTCGCCTTCCATAGCTTTTTGAAAAAATGGTCTATCACTAAAATTTTGCCCGATAAATTTCTCTTCTGTATGAGTTAAAACTATTCCGTCTGTATTGATGATACCTAACATAACATAGTGGTAAGTATTACGCATATTAACAATACGACTAAGAGCACTGCTTGAATAGTCGGCAAAATTCCTTAAGTCACCAGATAAATATGGCTGCAGTATTCCTGTTTGGGCAAGGGATATGGCGTTTAAAATATTAAAGTCAAGACCAGCCTTAAGCTCAACTAAAGCATTAGAAATAGCCATTTTTTGTGATGCTGTACTTGCTTCTCTTAAGGCATCCATGCTTGTTCGATAGGTATATACAGTTGATACAAACAAACACACAGATGTGGAAATAAGAACTGGCAACAATATTTTAGGTAAAATCTTCAAACATCATCCCCCTAAGTAGTCGGTACTGAAAAACGCGTTTCACGCATTTTTCTAAAAAGGCACGCTCGCTC
>CAYJLD010000059.1:0-14636 GCA_964371195.1 uncultured Desulfovibrionaceae bacterium
GTTGCCCCCGGCGGATTTTGAGTCCGCTGCGTCTACCAATTCCACCATCCCGGCATAAACCATGTTTATATTGCATAACTCGTCAAAGGTCAATATTTTTTATTAGGTGATATTTTGTTGAAATTATCCTTTTGCATAAAAAAAGATGTAAAAAAAAAGATAAATATTATAGTTGAGTATTGTTATAATTTGCATATTAACGTTATTTTAGTGCAAAAAATGTCTTACTCTCTCTTTTCAAATTCATCATTTTTTGATATTGACACCTTTGTATTTATTGTATCGCACCCATATAAGTAGTTAGGTAGACGATGGATGGCGTAACCTTAACAATATGGAAATGTGATGTTGGATGGAGTATTGTCCATAATTAAGCTTTATGGATAATATGTAACTTTTCTTTAAGGACGGTGATTGTGCAAAAGCGTTACACCCCCATTTTTGTATTTACAGCCTTATTAGCTGTAGTGGCCTGTGTAGGTTATTTTATGGATGATCCTGCACCAAAAGTTCCTGAGCGCATACTTTTAGATAATGCTGCCGGAAAGGTTGTTTTTAATCATGCTAAGCACTTAAAGGATGATAACATTCCATGTGCAAGCTGTCATCATGAAATGGTCACGCAAAAAGACAATGCTCAAAGCTGTGGAACCTGCCATGGCGTGCCTTTTAATGAGACATTCCGAACTACTCATGCAAAGGCTATTCAGGGCGTAGATTCGTGTGCTACTTGTCACCATATGGAGTTTGAACCCAAGGCAAAATGGGATCATGCTGCTCATGTGGATGATTATGAGCTTGACTGTTATTCGTGTCACCATGAAGATACAAATATTGAGCCTGAGCCACAAAATTGTGCCAACTGTCATGAGCGCACCGGTGATGAGGCCATGCCATCGTTACGTGTGGCTGTACACCAAAAGTGTCAAAGTTGTCATGAGGATATGTATGAAGCCAAGGTTGCTGGCTGTGCCTCTTGCCATACCCCCATTGAAAGTCGCAAGCTATTACAAGATAAGGGAGCTGAAGCCTTTAAGGTTAGCCCACTTTATGCTAATTGCGCCACATGCCACGTGGATCAAAAAAATCAAGAGCTTGTACCTGATCGTATGACGGCCTTCCATGGTCAATGCATGTCTTGCCATGAAAAAGTTGGTAAAGGACCGTATACAAAAGATCAGTGTAACCAATGCCATACCAAGTGAGTGTAGCATGAAACAGAGTTTTCAAATGTTAAATGATTCTCGTTTTCACCTAGTGTACGGAGTTTCACAGCGTTTTAATGAAGCGCCAAATCCTTCAAAAGTTCGCTTAAATCGTGAAGGTATGACCGTTGTAGCTGGGTTGAAAAAGAAAAGTGTTGTATATCCTGGCATGCTCTTAGCCGAACATCCAGCCCTTGAAAAGGGAGATTTATTCTCTCCCATTCATGGTGAAGTAACTGAGGTTAGTGACCGTAGTATATTTGTTACTGCCAAAGACCCCGCGCCACCAGCAGAAGATGGTGAACCAAACCCAGAAGTAAGCCCAGTTGACCTTTTGGGTGATGAGTCTTTACAAGGTGAAGATTTAGTACTAGCTATTAAGAAATTAGGCGTAAATACTGGTTCTTTGGGTAAAAAATGTAAGACCTTAATAGTAAACGGTTTAAATCCTGAACCTGGTATTACTTGGGCAGAGTCTATATTGACTAGCCATTCTGCAACTTTTAAAGCTGGTATGGATTTATTGCGTCGTTTTAAGCGAGCTGAAAAAATTATTTTAGCAGTGCCTAGTGGCATGCAATTATCCTATGATGCTGTAGAAGTTGTTCATGTCTCTGCAGACTATCCTAATAGTATCAATGCTTTAGTAATCAAGTCTGTTACAGGAAAAGAAAATCCTCCAGATGTGGCCTGTGTTGGTCTGCATAATGTGTGGAGTCTTGGACGAGTGGGTAAGACTGGTTTACCGCTGACTGAAACAGTTTTAAGCATAGGATGCTATGAAAATTGGAAAAATATTATAGCGAAGGACGGTTCCACTGTGGGCGAGCTTTTAGCTGCTTCTCAGGTTGAAGTTAAAGATGGTGACACTGTGCTCCGTGGCGGGCCACTACGTGGAGAGAGCCTAGATACCCTCAATCGTAGTGTCACCAAGGGTACTCATGGTGTTTTTGTGGTGGATGAAAGTAAGGTTCCACCTATGCAAGGACATAGCCCATGCGTGCATTGTGGCGCTTGTGTATTAGTTTGCCCTGCACGCATTGCTCCAAGTACACTTAGCTGTTATGCCGAGTTTGCTTTGCATGATCGCTGTCGTGACGAAAATATTTTTTCCTGTCTAGATTGTGGTTTATGTGGTTACGTATGTATAGCAAGGCGTCCAGTTTTGCAATATATACGCCTTGCACAGCGTAAGCTTTTAGAAGATGAACGCTTAGCATCACTTGAACAAATAGATCTTGGCACGTCTGCCTAATGGAGGATGAGATGGCAAATACTTATACTGGTCTTTTGTCCGTAAGCGCGCCTCCATTTTGGCATTGTGGACGGACAATACAAAAAAATAATTATCATACCCTACTTGCTCTTGTACCAGCAGTAGTCATGGCCATTTGGCAATGGGGACTACCTGCTGCACGGGTTATGGCCTTGGCTATAGTAACTGGTGTAGTGGTTGAAGCTTTTTGTCAATATATAATGAAGCGTGATTTCAGCATTGATGATTTCTCCGCTGCTATAACATGTCTTTTATTTGCATTCTTACTGCCAGCTGCAGCTCCTTGGTGGATTGTTATGCTTGGAGCAACTCTTTGTATTGCCATGGGTAAGATGAGCTTTGGAGGACTTGGAGCAAACCCTATTAATGCTGCTCTTGTAGGTTGGGCCTTACTTTTTGTTTCTTGGCCTGTGCTTATGGATCCTAACGCCATGCAACTTAATACAAGCTTTGTGGACCCATTGGTACAATTAAAATACTTTGGAGCAGAAGTAGCCAGCCAAATACCCTTAGTTGACCTACTATTAGGTAAGCAAATTGGTGGACTTGGCGCCGCACAAGCTTTAGGTTTGTTTGTGGGTGGATCATATTTAGCCATACGCGGCATTATTCGCTGGGAGATTGCTTTAAGCTTCTTAGTGGGTGTTGCTGGGGTTGCGGCTGTTTTTCATGCCATTGACCCCGTAGCTTATGCCTCACCTGCTTTTCACTTGCTAACAGGCTCAACATTGCTTGCTGGATTTTTCTTAGCAACTGAGTCTGCATCTTCTCCAAACAGACAAGTTCCCATGGTAATATATGGATTGCTTGGAGGCGCTCTTGTTATTATTATCCGCGTTTATGGTATATATACAGATGGCGTTCCTTTTGCGGTGCTACTTGTGAACTTGCTTACACCATTGCTGGATTCCATCCGGCCTAAGCCCTTTGGAGGCAAATAATGCGCGATATTATGAAAATGCTTGTGGTACTTTCGGCCATATGCGGTATTGCCGGATTTGCCTTGTCATACTTAAAGATGATTACTGCTGAACCCATTGAAGTTCAGGTTTTAACCTATGTGCAAAAACCTGTTTTAGACCGTGTGTTTATGGGTTCAGAAAATGATTATGTAGCTGATCGCAAAACTTTTGATCTTAAAAGTGGACGCAAAGTTATGGTTTTCCCATCCATCAAGGGTGGAAAATTAGTGGGCGTTGCTCTTGAAGATTCTGGCGGTGGTTTTGGTGGCGATATTGGAGTTATGGTCGGTTTTAATATATCCAATGATACCTTAATAGGTATTGGTGTAACCACCATGAAAGAAACTCCAGGCATTGGGGACGTTATCTTAACTCCACGCTTTACAGCCCAAGTTACCGGAAACCCAATGGACGTGGCTCTTGCAAGTCAAGGTGGTCAGATTGATGCCATCTCTGGGGCAACTGTGTCTTCGGCTGGTTCTGTAACAGCTGTTGCTAGTGCCGCTAAGGTTTATGCTGAACTAAAAGATCAAATTCTCAAAACTTGGCCATAGGGGAAGTATTATGCAACAATTAATGAAAGAATTTACCAAGGGCCTCTGGAATGAGCTCCCCCCGTTTAGATTGGTACTTGGCCTATGTCCTGTGCTTGCTGTTACAAAGTCTGCAAGTAATGGCCTGGGCATGGGGGCAGCGGTTATCTTTGTACTTACCCTATCCAATTTAATTATATCATTGGTGCGCGGAATTATACCAAAGAAAGTACGTATTGCTTGCTTTATCGCCATTTCTGCATCCCTTGTGGTGTCGGTGGAACTGCTGATGCAAGCTTATGCATATCCATTGTATCAACAACTAGGTATATTTGTTCCGCTTATTGTGGTAAACTGTATTATTCTTGGACGCGCCGAAGCTTTTGCCGCCAAGAATACTGTACCTCTATCCATTGCTGATGGTTTGGGTATGGGTATTGGTTTTACCCTTTCGCTAACCTTCCTTGGCGGGTTACGTGAACTTCTTGGAGCAGGCACACTCTTTGGACATCAAATTATGTGGGATGACTTTAAGCCATTTACAGTAATGATAGAAGCTCCAGGAGCTTTTATTGGTCTAGGTGTTATCTTATGTGCCATGAATGCCCTTAACCGCTGGCAAGCAAAACGTAGCGGCCTTGGTGATGTACCTAATGCAACACCTGGTTGTGCCGCTTGTCGTGCTTGTACCATTAGTAAGTAAGGAGTGAGACATGGATATATTTCAGCTCTTTATCTCAGCCATATTTGTAAATAACATTGTTCTTGCCCAATATCTGGGTAACTGCCCCTACCTTGGTTGCTCCAAGGAGCGTGGTGTTGCTCTTGGTATGGGTGGTGCGGTTGTGTTTGTAACCATTATGGCTACAGCTTGTACTTGGTTTATGCAAAAGTATGTATTATCACCATTTGATCTTGGTTACTTACAAACTATTGTATTTATCCTTGTTATTGCATCTTTGGTGCAATTTGTAGAAATGTTTTTAAGAAAAATGATTCCACCACTTTATGCCGCTCTTGGCATATTCCTGCCGCTTATTACAACTAACTGTGCAGTTATGGGTGTGGCTATCTTGGTACAGCGTGAAGAATTTGATTTTATGACTTCAATGCTTTATGCCATAGCAGCCAGTGCAGGTTTTATGTTGGCACTGATTCTCATGGCTGGTATACGTGAACGTCTAGATACTTGTCGTGTACCTAAGGCTATGATGGGAACACCCATCGCTCTTATTATGGCAGGACTTATGTCCCTTGCATTTATGGCCTTTAAGGGTATGACCAGTTAAGGAGGTCTGTTATGGTTTTATCGTCCGTTCTTACCCTCCTTGGGCTTGGATTTGTGGCAGCGGCAGTTTTGGCTGTGGCTTCGCGCGTGTTCTATGTGGAAGAAGACCCTAGGGTAGAGGCTGTTCTTGATGTGCTACCTGGTGCAAACTGTGGTGGTTGTGGCTATGCTGGCTGTGAAGGCTATGCTATTGCTGTAGTAAATGAATCAAATGTGCCAGCTTCACTATGTGTTGCTGGTAGTGCAGAAACCAGTGTTGCCGTTGGTGAACTCACAGGTAAAGCCGTTGCTGCGGCTGACCCTATGCTTTCATTTAGACGTTGTGACAAGCTAGCTGGTAAAGTAAAAGCACGTTACACCTATCAAGGTATGCCATCTTGTGCTGCTGCAACATTGCTTATGGGCGGATCCAATGAATGCTCATGGTCTTGCTTAGGCTTTGGGGATTGCGTTGAGGCTTGTCCCTTTAATGCCATGTACTTAGAAGATGGACTTGTAAGTATTAATCCTAATAAATGTACTGGTTGCGGTATTTGCGTAAAATCTTGTCCAAGAAGCTCTCTTGAGCTCATACCTTCAAGAGCACGCGTGGCCGTATTTTGTGCAACTCAAGATAAAATGCGTGCTGTTATGGATGTTTGTGAAGCTGGATGCATTAACTGTGGTAAGTGCGTTAAAGCTTGCCCAGCTAAAGCTATAGCCAACGTTGAAGGACGCATTGAAGTTGACCAGCAAAAATGCTTGAGCTTTGGGCCAGATTGTAATGAAGCTTGTGTTACCGGATGCCCACGTAATATCTTACGTATACTTTGTGGTGCTTTAAATACCGAAGTACAACTTGCTAAATTAAAAGAAGAAGAAGAAAAACTTGTCCAAGCTGAAACCGCCGCGCCAGTAGCAGATGAAAAAGCTACTGAAAGCGGTGCACAGGCCTCATAAGGAGCTGCAAAATGACTGTTAATACAATAGAACGATTTGATCGTCGAAGCATGCTCAAAGGTTTAGGTGCAACATTGGCAAGCTCTGCCATATTGCTACAAAATCCAATTGATGCCATGGCCTCGACTAAAAGCATGCAAACATATACCCAAACGCAAGTGCTTCTTGGTACATTTGTGACCATAACCACATGTCATCAAAGCCAAGTCCTAGCAGAAGAGGCTATGGGTAATGCCTTTACCGAAGTTAAAAAGCTTGAAGCTGAACTAACTCGTCATGATAGCTCTGCACCTTTAGCTGTATTAAACACTCAAGGTAAACTATTTGATGCACCTCAAAGCTTAGTACATGTACTTAGACGTGCTCAGCGCATTAATAATATCACTAATGGGGCCTTTGACATTACAGTAGCTCCCTTACTTAGCCTATATAAGCAAGCGCAAAATCCTAATGGTGAGATTAAGCTCAATCAACAAGATCTTGCTGATGCTAAAAAACTTGTAAAATCCAATGAGGTGATTGTTGGACTTGACCATGTGCGCCTAGGGCAAACTGGGATGGCTTTGACATTAGATGGTATTGCAAAGGGCTATATTGCTGATATGGCTTCAGAAATTCTAACAAAATATGGTGTTGTAAATCACTTGGTCAATGCAGGTGGGGATATTCGTACCTCTGGACAAAAAAATAATCTTAGTCCGTGGCGCGTTGGCATAGAAAATCCCATTAGCAATGGACAAAGCGTAGCTAGTATCAATGTATTTGGTGCCATTGCCACGTCGGGTAGCTATGAAGTTTTCTATGATGCTAAACGTGAATATCATCATCTTATTGATCCTAAGCATAAACAAAGTCCACAGCATACCATATCTGTGACAGTTACCGCACCAACAGCACTAGAAGCAGATGCACTGGCTACGGCTTTGTCTGTACTGCCAGTACGAGATGCCATAAATCTAGTCCATAGCTTACCAAAGCGTGAATGCTTAATTATAACTAGCCAAGGACAAAGCATAAAGTCCAACGGCTGGTCTGCGGTTTAATTTGAATTATTTTGGGGAAATGGAAATAAATTTCTTGTGAACAAAAGGTGAATCAACAAGATTGACCTTTTGTTTCCCCATTGAAATTTCAATACGCAACACTCTTTGTATTTGTCCACATTTACAAGGTTTGAAAAATTAAAATTTCAATTTTTCCCCAAGGTGAAACTTGGGGAATTTTTGCTTCTGGCGTTCGCGAAGCAACATTTGGAGTGGGCGTGCCTTTTTGAAAAATGCGTGGAAAAGCGTTTTTCAGCATCGCCTAATTGATATGACCAAAATCATACTCTGCTCAGTTACAGCAATATAGAGACAATTTTCAATATTATTTGGGCTTTTAAAGATATGCATGCTCTTAAAGCAATAATAAAGCCGCATGTAGTTTTTTGTGAGGAATAGTTATTTATTCTGAGCATCAAGCCAATAGTGTAAGGTTCTATACAAAATATCCGGAGAGATGGGCTTGGTAATATGGTCATTCATACCGTATTTTAAACTTTTCTCTTTGTCCCCTGCCATAGCGTGGGCTGACATGGCCACAATTGGTAAGCTGGCAAATTGTGGTTTTTTACGTATGGCTTTGGTGGCGCTTAGCCCATCCATAATGGGCATTTGTATATCCATAAGCACAATATCATAATGTTTTTTATCTAGCATATCTAAAGCTTCTTGCCCATTATTGGCTATATCAACGGTGTAACCTACACTTTGTAAAAGTTCTTCAGCAATGATTTGATTGATAGTATTATCTTCCACCAGCAATATATGGCCGGAGTATTTTATTTCTCCATACGGCAATTCTACAGTAGCGGCTTGTTCAAGATGTTTTTCATCTGCCAGTTCAAAAACTGCGGTGAAAAAAAAGGTAGAACCTTGACCTGGTACACTTTCTACCCAAATATCACCTTGCATCATCTCTACAATTCTTTTGCAAATAGCAAGCCCAAGGCCTGTGCCGCCGTATTTACGCGTTACTGAGGTATCAGCTTGGGAGAAGGCAGAAAAAAGATTGCTTATTTGTTCTTGACTTAGTCCAATACCGGTATCTTGTATTTTAAATAAAAAGTGCAAAGAATTATTTTGGTGTTTTGTGCCGGTAATATGCAAGCTTACTTTGCCTTTTCCAGTAAATTTAATGGCATTGCTTAAAAGATTAAGTAATACTTGTTTTAAGCGTAGTGAGTCACCTAAAATAAGGGTAGATGCAAAACTACCTTCCTGCAAGTGCCCCTCAAGACCTTTATCACGCATAGCATGTCCAAAAAGGCTTTCCAACTCTGAGCAAACGTCATGGACAGTAAAGGGAGTTTTTTCCATTTCAAGTTTGCCAGCTTCGATTTTAGAAAAATCTAAAATATCATTAATAATTCGCAAAAGTTCTTTGGTTGAAAAAAGCGCTTTTTCCAAATAGTCATTTTGTATGGCGTCCAAGGATGTATTTGATAAAATATGTAAAAGTCCCAATATTCCGTTCATGGGCGTGCGAATCTCATGACTCATATTTGCTAAAAACTCACTCTTAGCCTGCGCACTTTGTTCAGCAGCTTCGCGATTTAGTTCAATTTCCTTGAGCATTTTTTTGGCTTCTCGTAAATCGTGACTATAAGCAATATATATTTCTTCACCAGTTATGGATGCGCGAACTAAAGTCATATCAATAGGATACTCTTTACTATCGGCGTCAATGGCATGAATTTCAAAGCGCGTTTTTCCGCTAAGAATGGCTTCACTAAATTTTTCTTGCAGTAAAAGGTTACTCTCTTGCCCATCAGGCTGGAGAGGAGGAAAAGACTGCATGGCTGTAGCTAAAAAAACTTCTTTAGAACTATGACGTGCTATGCTTAGGGCTTCGGAATTACAATCTGTCATCTCCATGCGCGAGTTAAGTATGTTGATGCCTAAGGGCACACCGTCTAAAATGGCCTGAGTGCGTTCTTCTGCCGCCTGAGCTTTGCGCATATTTTCCTCAACATCGCGCATGTCACGATAAAAAACCACCACCATATCTTCACCATTATGCTTAGTGCGCACAGCCGTAGCCTCGGTGGGTATAGGCGTGCCATCCAAGGAGGTGCCAAGCCAATAACCACTAGCGTGACCTTCAGTAAAGGCTTTGTGCAACTGCTCCTGCATTTTTTGCAAAGAAGGAACACCATCAGGCTGTATTTCAGGGAAAAGCTTATGTAAATATGACATAAAGTCTTGATGTTTTTCTATACCAAAAGCTGTAACCATGGCAGTATTCCAAGCAACAGGCGTTACATTTTTATCCCAAATCATGGCGCCTATGGGGCTTGCATCTAGCATTACCTTACTATATTCGTGCGACTCATTAAGTTGAGCTATGATGGCATTTCTTTCTCGTAAATCCTGAAGAAAAATAAAAACAATTTCTTCATCCTGAATAGTAATGGGAGCAAAGGTTACCTCTACGGGAATTTCTTCACCAGAGGTGTGAACATGTATCCAATTTTTACATACCTTTCCTTTCTCTCTAGCCTCTTCTGTATACTTTTTTGCAAGTGCTAAAGAGTTTTCGCCGCAGGCCTGCTGTGTAGGAATAGTAAGCATAAAGTTATCAATAAGATCTTGCTTGCTTTCAAATCCAAACAATTGCAATGAGACATGACTGGCATCCAAAATTTTGCCGTCCGCTGACCATATTTGTATTGGCATAGGGATGGCTTCAAGCATAGCACTCATGCGCACTTGAACCATGCTAACTTCTTGCCGTGCGGCCTGAAGTTGCTCCTTGGTATGTGCTAACTCTTGACGTACACTTTCTAATTCTTCCATAAGAGATTCATAGCTTGCTTTCGTTTTATGAGGCGAAATATCTAGTTTTTCCATGTGTGTAGTCTCTTATGTTTTGAACGGTAGAAAGTTATTAAATTATACCATGGTAATGATTAGCTACCCTATAACTATATGGTATCAAATTTTAGTAGCTTATTACCTATATATTAATAATAATAAACCCTAATAATATACTTGTCAAAAATAAAGTTTTTAAATGTACTATGATAGTCAACCAAACATGATTTCAAATTGATTTAAAAGCACATTGCCCAAATACATTTGTAAACTTCCCCCAAAAACAACTAAACCAAGCAAATAGCAGATATAAAAAACATTAATTAAAAGCATTAAAAAAACTTTTTCAGACATTTTAAAAAACAAATTTTATATAATAAGTTAACTAGTTATAAATATAAAAAATTTAATCCTTCACCTTACAAGGTTTAACCCTAGCTTATCCTACTATAAAAAAAATTTCTTATATATAGATTATTTTTGGCAATTACAAAAATCGATATTGACATCCATTTTCAAAATGTTTAGTATGCACAAGTTGTTTAAGCAAAAACACTCTTTTCAAGTATATCCAGTTATAATAACAGGTTTTTTGCTCAACGATAAAATTGACTATAAAGGGGTGCAATATGACGTTGAATGACATTTCAAGTCCCGGAGTGCTTTTAGTAACTGGAATTTCTGTAACAGGATCTTTAAGACAAAGACTCTATGACATGGGAGTATGCCCCGGTACAAAGATAGATTTTGTACGTACCGCACCTTTAGCTGACCCAATTCAAGTGCGCATTGGGGGTTATCATGTAGCTCTACGCCGCTCAGAAGCAAAGCACGTTGAGGTTTCTGAAGATGCCCAATAAATTAATAGCCCTTGCAGGCCAGCCCAATTGTGGCAAGTCAACTCTTTTTAATCTTATAACTGGGGCTCGCCAATATGTGGCAAATTATCCCGGTGTGACTGTTGAAAAACTAGGCGGATCTTGCACCATTAATGGACAAAAAATTTCCGTGGTTGACTTACCTGGCACATATGCATTTACATCCTACTCTCCTGAAGAGCAAGCCGCTCGTGACTTTATCTTAACAGAGCGTCCTGATGTTGTTATTGCAGTTGTCGATGCATCTACTTTAGGCAAAGGACTTTATTTTACTCTCCAGCTATTAGAAATGGATCGTCCTGTTATCCTAGCCCTAAATATGATGGACGTGGCCAAAAGACGCGGCTTAAAAATTGATGTTGATTTACTTTCTGAAAAATTGGGCATACCCGTTGTTCCTATTCAGGCCACCAATACAAAGTCTGAAGGCAAGGCAAGGCTTTTTGATTTAATTGCCAAATACACAGAAAATCCGCCTGAGGTAAAGAAATTTTCTTTAGATTATGGAGCTCTTGAAAAGCACATTGAATCCTTATCTAATGACTTAGCACATGTCGGCGAAAAATTAAGCTATCCTAAACGCTGGTTAGCCTTAAAAATCTTTGAAGATGATTCCGCCGTACTTGATGCTATATATAAAATAGACGCTACCCAGAGTAATATTGATACAATTATCGAAACTCGTAAAACTCAAGCTGCGCCAGATATACCGACACAGTCAGTAGCTTTTATTGCCGCCACACGCCATGAAATGGCTAGACATATTAGCGATGAAGTATTGCATATTGAAAAAACTAATGGTGTTGCCCCCCAATCCTTTACTGAAAAAGTAGATGCCATTGTCTGCCATCGCATTATGGGTCCCATTTTCTTATTTGTCGTGCTTTTTGCTTTTTATCATGTATCGGTAACTTATGGTAATATCCTTGCGGCCAAGGTTTGGCCTGTATGGGGGGCGATGGAGGAATTTGTAAGCTCTATTTTACCAGCTCAAGGATTTTTAGAAGACCCACTTTTACGCTCGCTTGTGGAATGGGTTGTAAAAAGTATGACTGCAGTATTAAACTACATTCCAATCTTTCTACTCATGTTTTCTTTTGTCTATATATTAGAGGGTAGTGGCTATCTTGCACGTATTGCTTTTATTCTTGATAAAGTATTCCACACTTATGGTTTGCATGGTCAATCAACTTTACCTTTAATTCTTGGTGGGGTGTATGTTGGTGGTTGTGCCATACCTGGTGTTGTAGCCACAAAAGCCATACCCGATGAAAGAGCCAGATTTACAACTATTTTGGTTGTACCCATGATGAATTGCCTTGCTAAAGTGCCGCTATACCTTCTTTTGGTAAGTGGATTTTTTGCAGCAACTGCTGGTAGCACCATGTTTTTCATGGGCACTATTACCTTACTTATGGCCTTAATTGTTGCAAAATTATTAAATCTAACCTTACTTAAAGGCAGACCATCAGCTCCATTTATAATTGAGCTTCCTGCCTATCACATGCCAATTTTACGCAATGTATTACAAGAAACCTTCCTGCGTATTTGGGTATTTATTAAACGCATATTAACCATTGTTGTAGCTGTGTCCACAGTAGTGTTTGCACTTGTATCCTTCCCTGGTCTTTCTAGTGATCGTGAAGCATTCTATGTTGCGGAGCAAACTAAGATTGAAAATGCATTTATGAATGCCGTTGCAACCACAGGCTTTGCTGATAAATTTACCAAGGATGATATTTTACCACTTATAAGCTATCAAGACGAACTAAGATCTAAAAAACGTGGCCTTTCACAAGAAGAAGCCTCAAAAGTTAATGATGATGCACTAAATGATTCCCCTATGTATGCAGCCATTTCTCTGCGCAAAGGTAAGGACGGCAAAAAATTAGCTTCTGCCCTACGTACCCTTGACGGGAAAAGAAAAACCTTACGGCGTGAAATTCGCCAAGAGCGTTTTGAAAATAGCTACTTAGGTGAGGCCGGCAAATTCTTAGAGCCTGTAACAGCAGGGGCAGGATTTGATTGGCGTATGAATATTGCCCTACTTTCTGCCCTTGCAGCTAAAGAAAATAGTGCTGCCACACTTGGTGCTTTATACGGCTTTGAAGGTGGTAAACCTAGTGATAACTTTGAAAAATATGGTTTTACTCCGCTTCATGCCCTAGCCCTTATGCTCTTTATGTCCTTATATCCACCATGCTTACCTGCTTCTATGATGGTGCGTGGTCAAACTGGGTCCACAAAATGGATGATATTTTCCATATTGTTCCAAATGACTATTGGACTAATTGTAGCAACATTTGTTTTTAGCGGTGGCAAAATGCTTGGATTAAGTGGAACAGAGGCCATGTGGACTTTCTATGGAATATGTTTTGCCTTGGTACTAATACTTGGTTTTGTTCCGTCACACAAATCTGAACATTCCAAAGTGTTAAAACCAATTAATGACCGAACCAGTTAGTGGTTTATGAAGTGCAAAATGCAAATTTGCAATAATATAAATGGAGGATGAAAATGAAAAAAGGTTTATTAGTTTTGGCGGTAGCTATGTTATTAGCTTTACCATCTATGGCTCTTGCACACAGCCCTATCTTTGATTGCTTTGACAATGGTGATGGCACCATTATGTGCCAAGGTGGATTCTCTGACGGCTCATCAGCATCTGGCGTAAAAGTGTATGTTAAGGATGCATCAGGTAACATTGTTCAAACACTTGCCCTTGATGCCAACAGTGAACTCACCATAAAAAAACCAGAAGGCGCTTATGCCATGGAACTTGATGCTGGCGAAGGGCATAAAATTGAAGTCCCTGGTGACAAAATAGTTGAATAATTTTTTTGTTTATCTAGTGAGAATGAAAGTCGTAATCTACGTAGATTTCGAGTTTTATAACCTTTAACCAAACTAAATGGAGTTTTAGATGAAGAAACAAATTCTTGCTTCCCTTGGTCTTATGGCAGCCCTTGCTATTGCTGCACCTGCTAGTGCACACTTTGAAATGGTATACACCGATGGCAACACAGCCATGGAAAAAGCAGAAGATTTGGATATGCGTATTGCTTTTGCTCACCCTGCTGAGTCTGGTCACATGATGGACATGGGTGGTGTTAATGATTTTTATGCTGTTTATAAGCGTGGCGAGAATGCCCCTCAAAAAATTGATCTAAAAAAATACCTCAAAGACATTCAGTGGGCATCTGCTCAAGGTAGTGGTGGTGCATATTCTGCCATGATTCCAAGAAAAGAAATCCGCTCCATTGGTGACTATGTATTTGTAGTTGTTCCTGGTTATTATATGGAAAAAGAAGAAGACATCTACATGCAACAAATCACCAAACTTATTGTAAACGTTGGCGGTGCACCTACAATTTGGAATGAGCCTGTTGGCCTACCATGCGAAATAGTACCACTAATTAAGCCTTATGCAACATGGGCTGGTAACGTATTCCAAGGTCAAGTTCTTTCCGGCGGCAAGCCTGTTCCTGGTGCTGAAGTTGAAGTTGAATACTTAGCTTTCCCTCCAGACATGAAAGCCAATGCTTTTGCTAAAACTCCTGTTGTACAATATCCAAACAGCTCCCTTGTAACTCAAACAGTTATTGCTGATAAAGAAGGCGTATTCACCTTTGGTCTAGCTAAAGCTGGTTGGTGGGGCTTTGCAGCTCTTGGTATTGGCCCTGACACCAAGCACAATG
>CAYJLD010000060.1:0-13927 GCA_964371195.1 uncultured Desulfovibrionaceae bacterium
TTATTTCTACAGTTAATTGTTTTTCATTTATGGAGCGTAAATGTCACAGCTCCCAAAAACGATTATTCATACTTCTTCATCAAAAAATATCCTCCTAAGTTTTTTGAAAAAATTTTTCACTGTAAACTTAAGAGGATATTAATATCTTATTTTTTTGCAAAGATGTAATGTTAAAACTATGCTGTACTACTTTAAAAGTAGTGTTGCATCATAAAAACAAATCACATCTTAAAAAGAATATTTAAAAGTAGCAAATAATGTATGTCCTGTTTCGTGTTGTGAGGCTAGCAAGTTATAATTAAAGCCCATACTAAAATTATCCTTCATAATTTCCATCCCAAGCCCACCGCTAAATGCTAAGCCATCAACATTTTGCATAGTATACTCAGCTGCCCCAGACACACCACTGACATGGGTCTTAGTGGTGGTATCTAAATCACCTATAGCTGCCACGATGCCAAGATCAAACTTTGGCGAAATAGTCCAATTATTCTTCGTGACTATATCTTTAGTAAAAGTAACACCTACAGGGAAGTACCAAATACCTTGATTATCAGCCTCTGTATTTGCCACAGTGCCGCCGCTACTTACATCAAATCCATGAGTTAGCACTTGCATATAGCGAGCACCTGCATATGGTGTAATATCCATAAAGCTAGTATTAAAGGTGTATTCTGCTCTTAGCCCTGCTGTCCACACTGTGCTTATGGTGCCTGCTTGTACATCAGCCATTTGCATACTTGTAGGTAGCTCTTGCTGGATATCACCGTAGACGTTACTAAAGCCAAGATCTGCCATTAAGGCAAAGTTATTTTTATAAAATGCGCCATATAGTGACAAATTCCAGAAATCAAAGTCATTGGCAGTATGAGCAAAGTCACCGCTACTTTGAGTATAGCCAGTACCAAGGTTAAGAGCAAGCCCCATACGGAACATTTCATTAAAAGTGTAGTCACCACCAAGGCTTAACCCACCAATATCCGTACTGCGGCGATGCTCGAATTTACCACTTTCGTAGCCATGTGCAAAGCTATGTTTATAAAGCGGGCTTAACCAAAGTGCAAAACCATCTTTTATACCGCTAGCCTGTGCATGAGAGCCTGCGCTACTGCCTTGTTCCACACTTTCACTCTTAGGCATGGCAACAGCTGGAGCTTCACCCTTGGCAGTACCAATATTAGTTGGGCTAAGGCGTGCTTGCACACTACTTGCCGCGGTAAGACCAACATCGAGCCCAGATTTATTAAGGCCTGCTATATAGCCTAGTTGCAAAAGGCCTTCTATGGTGCGTGTGGCCCGCTTATGATCATCACGGCCAATGTAGCGTGTATCAGCAGCACGTGAAACTAGGCGCACACCAGCACTTTCACTATGAACATCGGGATCTACATGGGATAAAAATTCCGCTGTGCTGCTTTGCATTTCTGGATAATCTCTTAATATGCCCGCAGCGCTATTATTGCGTATTTTAACACTAAAACGTCCATGATCCAAATCAAAAGGATTTGCCTTTACTTGTAGTAATGATGTTGGACCACCATAAACAATATTATTATCAGTCCAGCTGTACATAGCACTAAAACCTTCAGCAATATTTAGGTCTGTACCTACGGGAGCTGTATCTGTAATATAAAGTTTGGACGTGGAATCAGCATATAAAAATCCACCACTACCAACCAAGTTTACTATGTTAGTAGCAGGCACTTCAAAAATACTTCCATGAGTAAAACGGGCATTTCTCACATATATCTGTCCAGAGGAGCTTTGCCCATTTTGTATTACTGAACCTAAGCGTAGTCTGGAGCTACTTAAATTGAGCGTTTTAACCCCAGACATAATATTATTAAGTTCAAAGACATTATGCTGATTACTTTGTCCGCTAATATTTACATCATAAAAATCAACACCATTGGTCCTTATGCTATCATTCATTACAAATCCACCACTGCCAAACATATTAAAATTGAGGCTTACAAACGCATCATGATTGCTATCTTCAACGTATATGGCATTATATCCAGTACTATCCATATTGCCGCTAAAAACATTAACTCTATTATTTGCTCGGAAGGTTAATTCTCTATTGGTCCATATGGCACCACCAAGTCCACCAGCACCTGTAGTTCTATTATTTATAAAGCTTGCATCAATAGATCCTATTTGAACGTCTGACATATTTGTAGAAGCAAAGTTTTGCAAAGCCCCACCAAAGTCTTTAGCTGTATTTTCAATAAAAATACCATTAATTGAATGTATAATACCTCTATTGCTAATAGCACCACCAGTATAATTGGAAGCATTACCTATAAAGTTAGCATTAATAGAGCTTATGAAGCTGCTGTCAGAATTAAAAATTGCTCCACCGTCACTAGCATTATTAGCTATGAATGTGCCGCTAATGGAGTTTATGATTTGATTTCCAATATTAAATATAGCACCACCCCATCCTTTAGCACTATTGCCTATGAAAATGCCGTCAATAAAATTCATTGTTGAAGCGTTTGCAATTGCCCCACCATGTACTCCGCTAGAATTGCCTATAAACATGCCGCTAGTTGAGTTGACACTGCCTGATATCGCATAAATCGCGCCACCATTTTGTACAGCAGAATTTCCTATAAATGTTCCGCTAGTATTAATGTTATTGCTACCCCAAAGTGAAACAGCACCACCAAGAGTAGCGGAAGTATTAGCTATGAAGGTGCCATTAATGCTCAAATCAGAGTTGGCGTTAACATCAATAGCCCCACCACGAGTAGCGGAAGTGATTCCATAAAAAATGCCATTATTAATATTAGTTGTAAGGGAAGCTATGCGAGATGATGAAGCGCTTGGACTAGTTACAGTATACGCAAGATTTTGACCCCCAATGCTCACAGTAAAGTCATGCAAACCACCAGCGCCTGAAGCTATGCTGTAACTAGGATTACTTTGTAAAATAAGAGCATTAGCTAGGCCAGCAGCAGTATCAAAAGTGGCTGTGCTACCAGGGCCAGCTTTAAGTAACATACCATAATTGGTGTTAATGCCATTTTTTACTAAATTAAAAACAGTATAATAATTGGTGTAATCCTTTGCTTGTTCAATAGTATAATAATCATTACTTTGCGTATTTATAGCATGAGCATTCGGTGCAGGTGTAAGGGCAAAGCAGGCACATAAACCTGCCGCCATAAGCCCTGCTCCCATGGAGCCAGAAATTTTATTTAAGAAGTTACACTTTTTCAGAACAGCTTTATAACGATTAATAAGGTTACCTAAGGCGTTTTTTGTATGCATACAAGCTCCATCGTAATATAATTTGTATATTTTGATATACTTATATGAATTGATTGTCAACTTGAAATTGCGAGAGTAAACAGGTGCATCCACGTGATTCCGATTTAGAAAATATTACTACTAACAGAACTCTTTGCCAAGGCAATGTGTGAGGTTGGGGAAGGTTTTTTGAGCAATTAGCCAGCGGTGAAGCAACGCGAAAGTGCCGAGCCGCGAAAAAAACTTTACCGAACATCACACATTCAGCTAAAAATAGCCAAATCGGAATGACGTGCAGGTGCATCCACATCATTTTTATTTAGCTTTTGCTTTTTACAATATTTAATCCAATTGTGTTTCTGCTTGATTTCCATATCATACTGGAATAGGGTTTTGACAATATAAGTGTAAAAGGAGCAATATATGTCAAATATAATCAGCCGTGAAGAAGCCCTGGAGCTTTTACGTGCAAACACAGATGAAGCTCATTTAATGCAACATGCTTTGGCAGCAGAGGCTGTACTGTGTGCCTTAGCAAGCCATCTAGGCGAAGACGAAAATTTATGGGGGCTTACAGGATTATTGCATGATTTAGACTATGCAAAAACACATCAAACTCCTGAAACTCATGGCCTTATTGCAAGTAGCATGCTTGAGGATAAATTACCCTTAGAAGCAAGAGAAGCCATTTGCGCGCATAATGGCGAAATGAATGGCACAAGCCCTAAGAGTAAGCTTGATTTTGCATTGCGCTGCGGCGAGAGTGTAACTGGCCTCATTGTTACAGCTGCTCTTGTGCGACCTACTGGTATTAGCGGAATGGAAACTAAGAGCCTTAAGAAAAAAATGAAGGATAAAGCCTTTGCGGCCAGTGTTAGTCGTGATAATATTAAACAATGTTCAGAACTTAATATGGAACTAGATCAATTTTTAGCTTTAGCTATAAATGCTATGAGCCAAAGAGCAACCGAGCTTAACATACCCACCGGAGGACAATAATGTCTAACTGCACAGTGTATCCCAAGCTTACAGATATAACTACCCTAGGTCCTGCAAAACTTAAATCAGATCTACCCTATGACACTTGGGAAGATGATAAAATAGTTAAAATATTTGTGGATTCTGAAATTTGTGAGGATATTACTGAGCCTATACTTATGGAGTTTGAAGCGGCTGGACCAAGAAAAAATCTATATTTTGATTCCACTCGTGCAAAATGCGCCATTGTAACATGTGGAGGCCTTTGCCCTGGTATTAATGATGTTATAAGAGCTATTGTTATGGAAGCTCATCATGCCTATAATGTACCGGGAATTCTAGGCTTTCGCTATGGACTTGAAGGTTTTATACCTGAGTTTGGACATAGTGTTGAAGAATTAACACCAGCCAAGGTTGCTGATGCTCATATGTTTGGTGGTACATTACTTGGTTCATCGCGTGGTCCGCAGTCACCTGAAGTAATAGTGGATACTTTAGAGCGTATGAATATTAGCGCGCTCTTTGTCATTGGTGGTGATGGAACTATGCGCGCTGCTTCTAACATTAGTAAGGAAGTAATAGCACGCAATCTACGTATCTCAGTCATTGGCATACCTAAAACCATTGATAATGATATACATTTTGTACCGCAATCCTTTGGTTTTGAAACTGCCGTTGACCAAGCTACTGTGGCCATACAATCAGCACATACCGAAGCTTGTTGTGTACATAATGGCATTGGTTTGGTTAAGTTAATGGGGCGCGAATCAGGCTTTATTGCAGCACTTGCAACACTTGCCCTAAAAGAAGTAAACTTTGTACTTATACCTGAGGCACCTTTTGTTTTGCATGGCCATGGTGGACTTTTGCCAGCCCTAAAAGAGAGACTCTTACAAAGAAAACATGCTGTAATTGTGGTGGCAGAAGGTGCAGGACAGCACCTTTTACCAAAATCTGCTGTAACTGATGCCTCTGGAAATACTATTTTAGGCGACATTTCTTTATATTTAAAAAATGAAATAAATAAATATTTTCAAACAGAAGGTATTGGTACAAGCTTAAAGTTAATTGATCCAAGCTATATGATACGCTCCGTACCAGCCAATGCTACTGATCGCGTATATTGTGGCTTACTTGGTCAATGCGCTGTGCATGCGGCCATGGCTGGGCGCACTAATATGGTTGTGGCTAAAATACAAAATCGCTTCGTACACTTGCCCTTGGATCTTGTGACCAAACAAAGGCGCAAGCTTAATATATATTCAGATCTATGGCGCGCAGTTATGGAGTCTACCGGACAAGGACGATTAATTGCTAATATGAAAGCTGAAAAATTATAATGCATATTTTATGACTTATGCACCGCACATGCGCCAAATTAAGGCCTCAGCTGGATCAGGAAAAACCCATGACATAACAGGGCGTTTTTTAGATTATCTTGGTGGTCTTAACATTTGCAGTCATAAGCCTAGTTGCACTCTTAAACCTAGTAACCATAGGGGGGGCTGGGCCGACATTCTAGCCATCACCTTCACCAATGCCGCAGCTACGGAGATGAAGGAGCGTGTACTTGAAAGGCTCAAAAAAATCGCGCTCGGCACTGATGAAGCTCATGGCATATCCCCTAGCATGGCTAAAGCATGGGTTAGCACAATCTTGCGCCAATACGGGGCTTTAAATATCCGCACCATTGATAGCCTCTTACATCGCATTGTACGTACAGCGGCCTTAGATCTTGGTTTGCCACCAGATTTCGAAACAAGCTTTACTACCAATGAAACCTTAGAGCCCATTTTTGATATTTTAATGGAACGAGCTTGGCAAGAAGACGAGTTAATCATCTCCTTACTTGAAGCTATTTGTTATGCCCTACTCATGCGTGAAAAAAGCTATGGATTTTCTACCGGTGGGCGCATTATTGATACTACACGCCCACTTTTAGAAAAAATTATCACTAATACCCTACCAGAAATCAGCTCCAAAGCAGAACTAGAAAATCATTACAATATCCTTTGGGAAAATTTTTTAATTAGTTGCACACAGATGCTTGAACTCATGACCAATGAAGATCTGCAACTTAAAAAAAATGTTTTTGAAACTATCGTGGCATGCACGCGTAAAGATAAAAAAGCTCCACATTCAGCTTGGCTAAGAAAATCTTGTTTATCTGATCTTATTTATGCAAAACATAAAGATAAAGTCTCACAAGATGCTAAGGATTGCTACAAAAAGCTAACCAAGGCAACTCATGACTTTGTAACACATGGACATATTATACAAAAAGCACTTGAATGGTTACCATTTGTCAACTTTACTAAACTCATGGCCAATGAAGTTCATGTGGTCCAGCAGCAGGAGCATAAAATCCCTGCAACTAGTATCCCCAAACTAGCCAAAGAAATATTAAACCTTGAGTATGGTGGAGTTTCGGCTGCCCTTTGTCGCCTTGGTAGTGGTATTCATCACATTTTGCTAGATGAATTTCAAGATACCAGTATTGAGCAATGGGAAGCCTTACGCCCCTTAGCTATAGAAGCTCTATCTGGGGGTGGATCCATTACTTGGGTGGGAGATATTAAGCAGGCTATTTATGGTTGGCGCGGTGGAAATTCAACTCTTTTTGATGCGCTATGTACCGAGCAAGAATTACGCTGCATGGTTCCTGAGGTGGATCAAGAAAATCTACCCACTAATTGGCGAAGCCGCGAACAAGTTGTTATGGCTAACAACAAATTATTTCAACCTCTTAGTAACGCCAATACTGCAAGACCTATTTTGCAATCCATGCTTTCCAAAGATTTTCCATGCCACATCCTAGATAATGCAACCCAAAAACTTTGTCATGCTTTTGTCGATGTAGCCCAACAGGTTAAGCCAGAAAATTATGCTGGTGGATTTGTAAGCATTGAGGATGTGGGAGCAGAAAATGCTGAAGAATTGAGTCAAGCCGTCCACGACAAACTTTTTGAACGAATGCAAGACCTTAGGCAGCGACGTGCTTATGGAGACATTACCATTCTAACGCGTTCAAATAGTGGAGCTGCAAGAGTTGCAGCTTGGCTTATGGACTGGGGTATCCCTGTTATTACTGAAAATAGCTTACTTCTTAATAATCATCCGCTAGTGCAAGAGAGTCTTGCTTTATTAAATTTTTTAAACACCCCCCACGATAACTTAAGTTTTTGGACCGTGCTTAGTGGTAGTATGCTTAGACCTTACCTCGGGCAAGATAATTATAGCCCAAGCGTAGAACAATTACATGAACTTGCCTTGCAAAACGAACAAAATAAAGACTCTTTAAATAATATTCTAAGCAAAGAATGGCCAGAGTTTTGGAATGATATTTTTGCTCCATTTTACAATACAGCTCAATTGGTAAATCCTTATGATACCTTGCAAGAGTGGTATCGAATTTTACATGTAAACGCTCATTTTGCTAAAGCAGAAATATTTTTGCGCCGATTTTTAGAGGTTGTACACATGGCAGCTGAGCGAGGGCACATTACCATGGGAGCTTTTTTAGACTATTGGTCAAAGCATGGTCATGATGAAAAAGCCCCCATGCCAAGCAAGATTAATGCTGTACAAATTATGACCATTCATAAGTCTAAGGGTTTGCAATTTAAAGTAGTTATTATACCGTGGTCTAGTTTTAGCCAGCAAGACAACAATCCACCTCCGGTGCATCATTGTATAGGTAACCTAAGCTTGTTAGCACCTCGCTGCAAACAAATGGGTGATATATTTTATGAAAATCAAGCTGAGCAAGCCCTAGAAGCCATTAATGTATTCTATGTGGCCTGCACCAGAGCTGAGGAAGAATTACATATTTTTAATACCCATACTCCAGCTCTTTTGAAAATGCGTAATTTAGCTTGCGCCTTAGAACTATTGTTGCCTAGTGCAGGTTTCACACTACCTCTACAATTAGGCTTAGCCATAGAAGATGATGAAGCAAAAAGTTTTGACCAAGCCTTATCAGAAAATAAGGATATATTTAACACTGAAGAGACTAGATTAAGCCCAAGTTATATTTCACGCCCCATGCAGTGGTTGCCACGCCTAAAGATATTTCGTAACCCTTTGCAAGAGTTACGTTTAAGCCCACGTTTACGCGGTTTATTAACCCACCATTGCCTTGAGCAATTCAAAAGCACAGGTCAGGCCGAAAAAGATGCTGAATATGCTGTAAAACTAGGATTACGCACCTTTGCCCTACCCATTACTCAAAGTAAAGAATTATATGACGAGCTTGTAAAAGCTATTACTTGGTATGCCACCCTGCCCCAAGTGCAGCATTGGTCTAAGCATGGTCTTACCGAACAAAGTATTATGGATAACCAAGGTAATGTTTGGCGCGTAGATTTATTGCTTAGGCCATCAGATGTATATGGTTGGCGTGTTATTGAATTTAAGACAGGACAAGAACATCCTGATCATATAAATCAACTTCGCAATTATCTTAACTTACTAGACAATATCAAGCAAGATCATTTACCAGCCAGTGAGGGTGGGCTTATATATCTGGATTTACAAAAGTGCCGCATGGTTGGCCTACAAGGTCACACCGAGCTTACACATGAACCTATGTGGGGTAAAACCATGCACCAGAGTGAGACAAAATAGATGACTAAAAACTTTACTCTATTTGATTGGCATAGCCCCTTCTTACCTGCTCTTGTGGATTATATTTGTGAGCAAACAGACAATAACCCCGGCCTAAGTATTATTATTTTACCACATGACCGTCCACGCCGCTATCTAATAGATTTATTACGCAAAAGTGAAAAAATTAAAAAACCAGCTCTTTTGCCTCATATGTTTACCATCAAGGAAGTAATTGGCTTATTTTGTGCTCAAAATACTAATATTTTACAAAATGCCTCTCTTTTGGACCAAGTTTTTTTACTCTATAAGGCTGTTCAACATGTAGCCCACCATGAGGGTAGCTCTTTAGGTCAGCACTTTGCGCATATGGATCTAGCAAGATTTTTACCTTGGGGTACACGCTTAGCCACACTTTTTGAAGAGTATATGCTTGAAGATATTGAAGTTAAAGCCATTGAACATGTTGAAGGTGAAGTTTCAGCCCAAGCAGCTGCTCTATTAAGTTTTCTTGGGCAAATTCATAATAGATACTTAAAGCTTTTGCATAAAGAGATGTGGACAAGTCAAGGCCTCAATGCTCTGCTTGCCTCTAAAGAAGATCATATACCATCCCTTATTGACACAAAAAATATAGAAAACAGGCATACCTTTATAGCGGGTTTTTTTGAGTTACACAGGACAGAAAATATAATATTAAAAAAACTCTGGCAAAATGGAGCACATATTTGTCTGCATACTGACCCAAACATAGTTCACAGCTCTAACTCTCGCTCTTTATTACAAGAAAATGCACACTGGTCTTGTCAAAGTCATGCCAAATGGATTAGAAATTGGCAAGCCAAAAGCCAAATTTATATGCAAAGTGAACCGCGAAAACCTAGAATGCACTTTGTTTCCGGTTATGATTTACACTCACAACTGCTTAGCGCAAAAGAAATTTTAAACGAAAAAAACAACACACAGTCCACAGCCATTGTATTAACTACGCCAGGCTTACTCATGCCCATGCTTCATCACCTTCCTGAGCAAGATTTTAATGTATCTATGGGCTACCCACTTAATAAGTCAGCACTTTTTGCTCTTATTGATGCCATTACCAACCTACATAAAAACAGTAGACAAAAAAACACTACAAACACCACTCAAGGAAATACCTATTATTGGCGAAGTCTACTTCACTGTATACGTCACCCCTATATACAAATGCTAAAAACTCTTCCTGCACAAGGAGAATTCGACAACCATAACGCCCAATCTATACGCCATATTTGGCATAGCATGGAAAAAATCTTGCGTCGCTCCAGCCGATTTGTATGCCCTGAAAAACTTTTACAAGATTCTTTAAAACAAATAGAGCATACAAACCAAGAACAAATTGACTTGATAGATGATGTGCTCAAGGCTATATTAGAAAATTTTGCTTCCATAAATACCACTCAAAGCCTAGCTCAAGCTCTCATGAATTTATGTCAAATTTTACTTAATTATGGTTACGATATATGGCAAAACTCTCCTCTTGATGCTGAAGCATTATATCGCTTAGTGCAAAACATTATTCCAAGCTTAAAGGGTAGTGCTTTAGCTCACGAAGTCATGCCTAGTTCCACACTGTTTTTATTATTACAGCATTTAATGCAAGATGAACGTGTGCCATTTGAAGCTGACCCCATTACAGGCTTACAAGTTTTAGGCTTGCTTGAAACAAGGCTTTTACACTTTGAGCAAGTAATTATTATTGATGCCACAGACGATGTCATACCTGGTTTTGCCGCTCAAGATCCATTGCTGCCAGATGCCTTGCGCCACATGCTAGGCTTACCGGATTCTACTAAGCGAGAACAAAATATTGCTTATAATTTATATCGTCTTTTGGCAGCATCAAATAATGTACACTTTTTCTGGCAAGAAGGCACTAACAACTCAAGCTTGTTTGATGGTAAAAAAAGTCGTAGTAGGTTTATTGATACTGCCATTTGGCAAGAAGAACAAGAGCTTGGATATATTATTAAAAATAATGATCACCCTCTCAAAACCGTACCTTGCATGGTATCGCCAATTTCACGCAAATCATATGCCATTAATGTAAACAAAATCTTGCAAGAGAAAATACTGCTTAAACTTAATAGCGGGATTGCCCCAACCAGTTTAGATACATATATGCATTGCCCTCAACGCTTTGCATGGCAATACATCTATAATTTAGCACCATTAGAAGAAGTTAATGAGGTGTATGACCCATTGGAAGTTGGCAGGCTTTTACATCAAGTTTTATACGATATTTATGCACCATTTAAAGGCACAGATGTTTATGCAGCCAATATAGACATGCAACTTGTGGACAAACACTTTCAAGAGTGCCTTGCAAAATTTGAGTTAAATCTATCTCCAGATAGTTTGATTATGCTAAACTTGGCTGGCCCCATGCGTCTTAAACGTTTTTTGCAAAATCAGCCCCCGCTCACTCATATTTTAGCTTTGGAACAAAATTTATCTGTCCCCATCATGCAAAGTAATATGCATAATAACATGTCACTTAAGCTAAATGGCATACTTGATCGAGTTGATTTACGTCATATTAATAAGCAAGGCCGTAGCATTGTACTGGATTATAAAACCGGAAAACTGCAAAGGATTAAGCGTGAAGTATGGGAAGATAATAATCTCTGGCAAGAGCTTAGCTCATGGAAACCACAACTAAACAACGGTAATGATTTGCTAAAGGAAATTTCTAATTCATTTAATTCTATCCAACTGCCCTGCTATTTATTATTATGTGCCAATAATTTCAAGGTGCCTGTCACTGATGCAGCTTGGGTCAACCTAGCTGAAAATGGAGAAGAAGTCTTTTTATTTGGTGAAGATATGGATGAACACTTGCGTGAACAAATTATTTCAGAACAAATTCCTCTACTATTAAAATTTATACTAAAACATATGTCTGTCGCCACAAGCCTTGAGCCCCACGAAGGAGAACATTGTAAATTTTGTCCCTATACAGCTCTATGTTTTAAATAACATGTGAAAAGAATAATTTTTCATCAAATAAAAAAATATATTTTAAAAAATGTAAAAATGCTACTTTTCTGTATAAAATACCACAAAACAGGCTTTTTTTGAGAATATTTTATACTTATAGCCTTTTTTATAGTAATACTATTAATGAAAGAAGTATTGCTCATTTTTTTCTTTTGGGTTAGAGCTTAAAGCAGATTTTTTTGGGGGTAATAAAATGAGTTTTCCAGCACTTCGTATAGGTGAACTAACAGCGACCATGCCAATCATTCAAGGTGGTATGGGGGTTGGTATCTCACTTTCGCGCTTAGCGTCAGCTGTTGCTAATCAAGGTGGTATTGGTGTTATTGCCGGAGCCATGATTGGCATGAAAGAGCCAGACATTGCAAAAAATCCTTTGGAAGCAAACTTGCGAGCACTTAGGCAAGAATTACAAAAAGCTCGTGAGGCAACCAAGGGCATAATTGGCGTAAATATTATGGTTGCCTTAACAACCTTTTCTGAAATGGTTAAAACATCCATTGAGCATCGAGCCGATATTATATTCTCCGGTGCAGGGTTGCCATTTGAATTGCCAAAATTACTACGTGAAATGTGTGATCAAAAAAAGGAAGAATTTAATACTAAACTTGTTCCTATTGTATCATCAGCTCGTGCAGCTTCCATCATTGCTAAAAAATGGTCCAACAAGTCAGACTATATCCCCGATGCCTTTGTAGTTGAGGGTCCTAAGGCTGGCGGACACCTTGGTTTTAAAGCTGAAGATATACAAAATCAGAATTTTGCTCTTGAAGAGCTTGTACCGCAAGTGGTTGAAGTAGCAAAAAGCCTTGAAGATAAGTTTGGCCGCGCTGTACCAGTTATTGCTGCTGGTGGCGTGTATAGTGGAGCTGATATTAAGTATTTTATGGATCTTGGTGCATCTGGTGTTCAAATGGGTACACGCTTTGTGGCCACACATGAATGCGATGCCGATGATCGCTTTAAACAAAGCTATGTTGAAGCATCACAAGATGATATAACCATAATCAAAAGTCCTGTTGGCATGCCTGGTCGAGCTTTACGCAATGGTTTTGTAGATGCCATGCGTGATGGAACAAAAAAGCCATTTAAATGCGTGTTTAAATGCGTTAGCACTTGTGAACAAGAAAGAACACCATATTGCATTGCCATGGCTCTTATTAATGCTATGAAAGGTAATCTTGAACGTGGTTTTGCGTTTTGTGGGTCTAACGTGGCTAAGATTGACAGTATTATTTCTGTACGTGAACTTATGGAGTCGTTACAAAAGGAATTTGATGACGCCAGACAAAACATAAACAGTACTGTCGAGAAATATTTTCCAAATATAAAATAAAAAAGAACATGCCCATTTTAGGAATGCCTTTTAGGGTTTCATAATGATATTAACCCCACATTATGATCCATAAGCACCATAAAAGGCATTCTTAAAATGGGCATAGATAACCCTACATTTAAATACATATAATTGCAATAGTGCCTATACAAAATTTAAGTGATGTCCGTTGTAACATAATGATGTTTACCCCCCATTATGTTTGTAAGCTACAATGGACATCACTTAAAATTATTTGGCTTAGCAGCCTGTTGTAAAAGTCAATTTTTGGCATGTTGCCCAAAAAATATAAGATACGAAGAAGTAAAAAAAGTCAAGATGCGCAGTGTACCAAACATATGGTCACATCTTAAAAAATTGGCCATTTACAATGGCAAAATTGCCGAAAAATCGTATCTCATGCTGGCTTTACAGCAACTTTGCTAAGTTCATTTTATATGTTTAAATTTATTTTACAGCATTAATCTAGTCGGTACTAAAAAACGCGTTTCACGCATTTTTCTAAAAAGGCACGCTCGCTCCAAATATCGCTTTGCGAACGCCAGAAGTTAATTCTGGCTTATTTTACGCGGCGCAAAATTTTCTTTGCAGAAAATTTTGATAGCCAACTACATAAACAGTTTGAATTTTTTACACTAAGTGCAGATTATTATTCCCTACCCCTGTTAGCACAAAGACTTACTCACAATAGATCAATAAAGCCTAGCTTTTTTT
>CAYJLD010000061.1:0-13689 GCA_964371195.1 uncultured Desulfovibrionaceae bacterium
AGTCTGACAATAAGCCTGAGTGGATGATTATGGAAGTTATTCCTGTTATTCCACCTGAGCTTCGTCCTCTTGTTCCTCTTGATGGCGGTCGTTTTGCAACCTCAGATCTTAACGATTTATACCGTCGTGTAATCAATCGTAATAATCGCTTAAAGCGTCTCATGGAACTTGGTGCGCCGGAAATTATTATCCGTAACGAAAAGCGTATGCTTCAAGAAGCAGTAGACGCTTTGTTTGATAATGGACGCCGTGGACGCGCCATTACCGGCACCAATGGTCGCGCCTTAAAATCTCTTTCCGATATGATTAAGGGTAAGCAAGGGCGTTTTCGTCAAAACCTCTTGGGTAAGCGTGTGGATTATTCTGGTCGTTCAGTTATTGTGGTTGGCCCATACCTTAAATTGCATCAATGCGGCCTACCCAAGAAAATGGCCCTTGAGCTGTTTAAGCCATTTATATATTCAGAGCTTGAAAAACGAGGCTATGCCTCAACCATTAAAAGTGCTAAGAAAATGGTTGAGCGTGAAGACTTGGTGGTTTGGGATATTTTATCCGAAGTGGTACGCGAATACCCTATATTGCTAAACCGTGCTCCTACGCTACACCGCCTTGGCATCCAAGCATTTGAGCCACTTTTAGTAGAAGGTAAGGCCATTCGCCTGCATCCACTTGTGTGCTCTGCCTATAATGCTGACTTTGACGGTGACCAAATGGCCGTGCACATCCCTCTATCCATTGAGGCTCAGATTGAATGCCGAGTACTTATGATGAGTACCAATAACATTCTATCCCCTGCTAACGGCACTCCGGTTATTGTGCCTTCGCAAGATATTGTGCTTGGGCTATATTATATGACTGTGGCTCGCTCCTTTGAGCAAGGCGAAGGTATGATATTCTGCGCACCTTGGGAAGTTATTGCTGCCTATGATGCAGGTCAAGTATCCTTGCATGCTCGCATTCAAGTTCGCATTGATGAAAAGGTATATGAAACCACACCTGGGCGTATCTTAGTACGTGAAATTCTACCTAAAAACTTGCCTTTTGACTTGGTGAATGATGTAATGACCAAGAAAAATATTGCCAAGTTAGTGGGTTGCTCGTATCGTGACGCTGGCATCAAGTCCACTGTTATCCTTTGCGATAAGCTAAAGGACCTTGGTTATGAATATGCCACCAGAGCTGGTGTTACCATTGGGGTTAAAGACTTAACAATTCCTGAAGCTAAGAAAGGCATATTAAAATCTGCCCAAGACGAAGTGGAAGGCATTGAAAGTCAATATCGTGATGGTATCATTACCCGTACAGAAAAATACAATAAAGTTGTTGATGTATGGACAAAGGCTACTCAGGATATTTCTTCAGAAATGACTAAGGATATATCCTACGATATAGTAACCGATGCAAAAACTGGCAAGTCTGAAAAAAATCAAAGCTTTAATCCTATATTCATGATGTCAAACTCTGGTGCTCGTGGTAACCAAGACCAAATGCGCCAGCTTGCTGGTATGCGTGGACTAATGGCTAAGCCTTCGGGTGAAATTATTGAAACACCTATTACCTCAAGCTTCCGCGAAGGTTTGTCAGTGTTGCAATACTTTACATCCACCCACGGTGCTCGTAAGGGTCTTGCTGACACAGCGCTAAAAACTGCTAACTCAGGTTATCTTACCCGTCGCTTAGTTGACGTTGTACAAGATGTGATTGTAGCTGAGCGCGATTGTGGTACAGTGGATGGTGTTGAGCTAACTCATATTCGTGATGGTGGTGATATTAAGAGCCCACTAGCCGATAGAGCATTGGGACGTGTATTGTTATACCCCATAGAAGATCCTGACAATGCAGGTGAAATTCTATTGGGCGAAAATGCCCTTATTGACGAACAAGCTGCAGAGCTTCTAACTCAAAAAGGTATAAATTCCATTACAGTACGCTCTGCTCTTACTTGCCAATCTGAACGCGGTATCTGCTCCCTATGCTATGGGCGCGATTTAGCACGCGGACATTTAGTCAATATTGGCGAAACTGTTGGTATTATCGCCGCCCAATCCATTGGTGAACCAGGAACACAGCTTACCATGCGTACCTTCCACATTGGTGGTACAGCTTCAAGCACCATTGAAAAGAGCACCTATGAAGCTCAAAACAATGGTCGTGTTGCCCTTACCAGAGTTCGCTCTGTACCTAACAGAGATGGTAAATCATTGGTGCTTGGTAAAAGCGGTCAACTTACCATTGTTGATGCCCAAGGGCGTGAACGCGAAAAATACTTCCTACCCAATGGCGCACAAATCCATGTTAAAGATGGTGACGAAGTTACTAAGGGCACTAAGCTTGCTGATTGGGATCCATTCAACGAGCCATTCATTGCAGAAGTGGGTGGTCTTATTAAATTTACTGACATTGTTGATGGTAAAACCGTACAAGAAAAAGTGGACGACATAACCCGTCAGGCCACCCAAACTATTATGGAATACCGCACAACTAACTTTAAGCCTAGCATCTCAGTTTGCGATGAAAAAGGTAATGTAAAATTGCGCGGCGAACACAGCAATGCTGCCAATTACAGCTTGCCTGTAGGTTCCATCATCATGGTAAAAGATGGTGAAAATATCGAAGCTGGTGACGTTATTGCCCGTAAACCACGCGAAACTTCAAAAACTAAGGACATCGTTGGTGGTTTGCCACGCGTTGCTGAACTCTTTGAGGTTCGTAAACCCAAGGATATGGCCGTTGTTTCCGAAATATCCGGTACTGTGGCTTATGCTGGTGAAGCTAAGGGTAAGCGTAAGCTTATTGTAACTCCTGACGTTGGTGAACTTAAAGAATACCTTGTACCAAAGGGTAAGCATATTACCGCTGCCGATGGAGACTTTGTGGAGGCAGGCGATAGCCTAACTGAAGGTTATCCAGAATTGCATGATATTCTACGCACCCGTGGTGAAAAATATCTTGCTCGCTACCTTGTGGATGAAATCCAAGAAGTTTACCGCTTCCAAGGCGTTGGTATCGACGACAAGCACATAGAAGTAATTGTAAGACAAATGCTTAAAAAAGTTTCTGTCACCGATGCTGGTGGTACAAGCTTCCTTGTGGGAGAACAAGTTGATAAAATCGAGTTCAAGGTAGAAAATCAAAAAGCTGTAAAAGAAGGACGTACACCAGCCACTGCTGAACCATTGGTACTTGGTATTACCCAAGCATCTCTGACTACTTCGTCATTTATTTCAGCTGCTTCATTCCAAGAAACCACCAAGGTTCTTACCGAAGCTGCCCTTAAAGGTAAGCAAGACTACCTGCGTGGCCTTAAAGAAAATGTTATTGTTGGTCGTCTTATTCCTGCTGGTACTGGTTATCGTGAATATGTGAATGGTGACATTGATGTGCCAGAACAAAAGGAACGTCCCAATAAATTCCTAGAAGAATTAGAAGAAAACCCACTGCTTGTGGACATTCCAACCGATTAATACATTTATATCTGGGGGATATCCTAACAAGGCTATCCCCCAGTTTATCTTACACCCATTTGCACTAAAATTGTGATATTGAGCTTAATACTTTAACGCAGCGAAGAAATGTAAATTGACAAGTCTAAAACCCCACACTATCTCATGCTCAACTCTACAATATCAAAATTAAATAATCTAGGTGCTGTGCTCCTAACAGGTGGTCTTTCGTCGCGCATGGGCAGGGATAAAGCAAGTTTGCATCCCTATGGTCGATGTAAACCAAATTTGCTAAACCGTACTCATGATATACTTAGCAATTATTTCCACCATATATGGGTATCATGTGCTCAGGATAAAGCTAGGCAAGGCTATAATTGTATTTTTGATGACTATAAAGAAATTGGGCCCATTGCAGGAATTTATGCTGGATTAAATGCTGCCAAAGAGAAAGGACTTGAAGCTATACTGGTATTGCCATGTGATTTACCGCTTATGGATGGATATATTATAGAACTTTTACTTGAGGCGCGCGCGGCTTATCAAACAAGTAATAATTCAAATTTAATGACTACTTTTTTGCACGAACAAACAAGAAATATTGAAGCATTGGTTTCTATCTACGAAGTTGACGCCCTACCGCTTTTTGCCAAAGCCATAACAGATGGCATTGGCGCACCGCGACTAGTGATTCTTGAGGATAAGCGCACTACCATACCATTCACTCCTGACATAGCTCAGGCCTTTTATAACCTTAATACCCCAGATGAATACGCCAAATTCCAAAAAACCTATATTTAATTCGCTGAATTTGCTTATTATTTAGCTAACACTGCACGCTTATAATGTGGTATCAATGACTGAGCAGCCTTAGTCCAGCTAAAGAGTTTGCGTGCAGTGGCTCTACCTTGTGTACCTATGCTTTTGGCTAACTCTGGATGAGTCATCAGCATTTGTAAATATTTAGCTATTTCTTCACTACTACCGGTTTTAGTCAAAAAGCAATCATGCCCATGAGTTAAACTTGAGGCTACATTAGTATTAGGCAATATTACCGGACGCCCGCTAGCCAAGAAAAATGGTATCTTTGATGGAAAGCGAAAATTATCAAAATCTCCAGGATGTCCAGGTTGAACTAATATATCTGCTATGGCCATAAGGCGTGGTAATTCAGCCGAGCTTAAGTCTTCTACATAGATAACATGTTTTTTATAAAGCTCTAATATTTCATGACTATAAGCATCATATTCAATGCCAGTACGCACAAGTTTTACACTAAAACCCTGTTCATTTAATTTATCAATGGCAAGAAGTAGTTCAATAAAGTGCTGTACATTAAAAGCATGCACTGCGCCAGGATAAAGTAACATATAGGTATCATCAGATACTTCAAATGCATTGCGCAAAGCCATATGGCGCTGCATGGGAATATTAAAAAATTCCTCTTCACAAGCAGGCCAAAAAGTCATCCTTGGCACATTTTGCGGTACAAATTCTTCTAACTCCTTAATAATACAAGTTACACCATTTGAGCGAATCATAAACCTTTCAAATTGCAAAGGATGTGTATGTAAGAATTTTTCAAAAGCTTGGGGATTGTTTTCAGCATAGGTTTTCTGGTCAGCAAAATTGAATACATTGATGGATTGACCTGTCATAAGCACTTCATTATCTTCTAAGTGCACAAGGTATGGCAGCTTAACCCGTCTCCTTAAAACCTCTGTTGGCACACGTACTGGTTCACGTGTAGTCCAAACATGCAAGACTCCATTATCAAAATAATCCAAAGGCAGGTCTAGCATCTCACCAAAACTATATATGGGATAGTTAACCTTGCCAAAATAGTCCTTAGCGCCTGTGGTATTAGGCAAAAACACTGTACACTTATGCCCCAAATTCACCAATGTTTTGGCCAAGAAATGTATATGTACTCCACTACAACCTGAATATGGACCATAATTTAAAAACATTATATTCAATTGCTCATCTATCATATTTCATCCTTAGCTACTTTGTTACCATCATAACTACACCATGCCAGCTATATTGACAAGACGAGCTGTAACGTATAATATATTGTATACAAATAAATTTTCTAACTGGCCGAAAATCAAAATTTTGTTTTCACAAAGGATATTTAATGCAATATTGGTTATTTAAAAGTGAACCACATTGTTTTTCGTGGCAAGATTTACAAAATTCCAATCAACAAACTAGCTCATGGGATGGGGTACGCAATTATCAAGCTAGAAATTTTATGCGCTCCATGAAATTGGGTGATAAAGGCTTTTTCTACCATAGTGGCAAAATTCCAGAAATCACGGGCATTGTAGAAATTGTTCGTGAGGCTTACCCTGACCATACGGCTTGGGAAGAAGGTAATGACCACTTTGACCCGCGCTCCACACCCAAAAAACCACTTTGGGACATGGTTGATGTTCAATTTGTACAAAGTTTTGAGCCACCTATTTTACGCTCTGACTTACGGCTTGAGCCTGAACTTGCCCATATGGAACTTATGAAAAAGGGAAGTCGTTTGTCTGTACAACCAGTTAGCCCTGAAGCCTTTAACCACATAGTTGAAATGGCCTTGAAACAATAATATTATTGACGATTAGTATATATTGTAGTATTGTGATACGGTTATTTTGTATACAAACAACATATTATTATGTTTGATAATTTAAATTTGGAAAATGGAGGATTAAATGTCGAGTAAAAACCTTTGTAAAGACTTTGAAAGTCTACTTGGCAAGGAAAATGTTTTTAGCTCTGAAGCTGACCGCCAAAGTTATGCTTATGACTCCGCTGTATTACAGCCAATTATTCCATCGCTTGTCTTGCGCCCAACAAATTCTGAGCAATTAGGACAATGTGTAAAAAAGCTTTATGACAATGGTATAGCCATGACCGTTCGCGGTGCTGGCACCAACCTTTCTGGCGGAACTATTCCTGATAGTTCTGAAAGTGTTGTTATCCTTACCAATGCTCTAACAAAAATACTTGAAATTAACTGTGAAGACCTATATGCCGTGGTGGAACCAGGCGTTGTTACCGCACAATTCGCAGCCGAAGTTGCTAAAGCTGGGCTCTTTTATCCTCCTGACCCAGGTTCACAAGCAGTTTCTACACTTGGTGGCAATATTGCAGAAAATGCCGGAGGCTTACGTGGCCTTAAATATGGTGTAACTAAGGACTACCTCATGGGCGTTGAGTTCTTTGATGCCACTGGTGAAATAGTAAAAACGGGTTCCCGCACAGTTAAATGTGTTACTGGCTATAATTTAGCTGGAATGATGATACAATCTGAAGGTACTTTAGGCGTGATAAGTCAAGCTATATTTAAGCTTGTGCCCCCACCAAAAGCTAGTAAAGCTCTTATGGCTGTCTTTGATAAGATGCAAGATGCAGCTGAGGCTGTTGCTGGTATTATTGCTGCACATGTGGTGCCATGTACCATGGAATTGCTTGATAATAATACCATTGTACGAGTGGATGACTTTACTAAAGCTGGTCTACCTCGCGAAGCTGCGGCCATATTACTCATAGAAGTTGACGGCCATCCTGCCCAAGTAGCAGACGAAGCAGAAGCAGTAGAAAAAGTGTTACATAAATGCAAAGCCAGTCAAATTCATGTGGCTAAAGATGCCGACGAAAAATTCAAGCTTTGGGAAGCAAGGCGTCTTGCTCTGCCTGTGCTTGCGCGTTCTAAGCCTACTTGCGTACTTGAAGACGCCACTGTGCCGCGCTCCAAAATTCCTGCCATGATGCAAGCTCTTGATGACATTGCAGCAAAATACAAATTAGAAATGGGCACATTTGGCCATGCTGGTGATGGTAATTTACACCCAACTATACTTTGCGACAAGCGCAACGTTGAAGAATTCCACAGAGTTGAAGAAGCAGTTGATGAAATTTTTGACGTAGCACTTAGCCTTGGCGGCACACTATCTGGTGAGCATGGCATAGGCACAGCTAAGGCTAAATGGTTAGAAAAAGAAACCTCACGCGGAACAATTTTATTCTCCAAAAGATTGCGTAAGGCTCTTGACCCCAAGGGTTTATTGAACCCAACCAAACTTGTGAGCATATAAATACCTTGGAGTTATGGAGTTATTATGAGTAATTTACAACGTCTTGCAACCCAGCTTATGGAGCTAGACGATCGAATTATTTCTTGTATGAAGTGTGGTTTATGTCAGGCTGTATGTCCTATGTTTGGGGCCACCATGATGGAAGCTGACGTGGCTCGTGGCAAGTTGGCACTGGTTGATAATCTGGCACATAGACTTATTGAAGATCCAGAGGCCGTATACGACAAGCTTGGGCGTTGTCTGCTATGTGGTTCTTGTGAGGCTAATTGCCCCTCAGGTGTAAAAATCATGGACATTTTTCTTGAAGCAAGAGAAATTGTGACCGCATATTTAGGTTTGCATCCACTAAAAAAGATGATTTTTCAAAGCCTTTTATCAAGACCCATGTTATTTGATTTAACCATGCGCATTGGGGCTCCATGTCAGGGGCTTTTATTCAAAAAAACAGAGACATTACAAGGCACTGAGCGTGCACCATTACTTGATAAAATCATTGGCAAACGTTATGTTCGCCGTCTAGCCAAAAAGCCTTTGCACGCATCCCATGGTGGAACCAATACAAGATCTAGGGGTAGCAATGTTAAAGTGGCTTTCTTCCCTGGTTGCCTTGGGGATAAGATGTACACCAACATGGCTGAAGCCTGCCTCAAGGTATTTGATCATCATGGTATAGGGGTTTATTATCCTAAACGTCTTGCTTGTTGTGGTATGCCAGCCATTGCTTCAGGTGATATTGATGGCATGATAGCCCAAACCAAGGCAAATTTAGACATACTTGCTAAGGAGCAATTTGACTATATTATCACTCCTTGTGGTTCATGCACAGCAACCATCAAGGAATTTTGGCCTCGTTATGCTGATCGTTTCGGCGCAGCATATCGCCAACTTATTCAAGAGCTTGCTCCAAAAGCCATGGACATTCACGCATTTTTAATAGATGTCTTAAAAGTTGAAGCCAAGACAAAAGATACAAAATCTAATGAGAAAGTCAAAAAGGTCACTTATCACGACCCTTGCCACCTCAAGAAATCCTTAGGTGTTGTCAACCAACCACGTGCAGTTATTGGTCTTAACAATGACTACTCTCTAGCAGAAATGCCAGAAGCTGATCGATGTTGTGGTTGTGGTGGATCATTTAACCTATTCCACTACGACTATTCTTGTGTCATCGGTGGGCGTAAACGCAATAATATTGTTTCAAGCCAAGCAGATGTTGTAGCCACAGGATGTCCAGCTTGCATGATGCAGCTTGAGGATATGCTTTCACAGCATAACGATAATGTTGCAGTTAAACATAGCATCGAACTCTATGCAGAGTCTTTACCATAGAAGAAATTCCCAAAGGAGGTTACAATGGGAACAATAGATACAGCATTGGTAGAACTTTTTAGTACCAAGGCTGGTGTAGTAGGAACAAAGATATTTGAGGCTGCTTCTCCAGCAGATGCCGTGCAATATATCATTGATGTCTGCGAAGCCAAAACTCCATGTGAAATATTGGCCGATGAGCCTAATACCGAAAAAGGCCCTTTAAGCCCTAATAGTGTGCCTACGCGCCTTAATCGTATTATTGCGGCACCAGGTCTTAATAAGAAATTTCAAACCCCTTTAAGCAAAAGCTGTAAGGATAAGGATTATGAATTTCTCTCAAAAGGAATGCGTGATTATTTAGCTGGTATTGACATTGGCGTTGCTGAAGCAGAGCTTGCTGTTGCCGCCAGTGGAACTTGTATGGTCATTTCTGACAGTGAAGAAACTCGTCTTGCAACTATGATGTGTGAAATCTGTATTTTGATTTTGAAAAAATCAACTATTCATCCAGATTTACTGTCCATTGCTCCGGCGTTGCGCGAAGCTCAAAGTAAGCCCACAGCAGCTTATACAGCTTTTATTTCTGGCCCAAGCCGTACTGCAGATATTGAACGTGTACCAGCAGTTGGAGTACACGGTCCCCTTGAACAGCATATTATCCTTTTGGAGGACTAGGCCATGCACGATGCCCCCAAAGACATGAAAGAATATCATGTAGAACTAGAGAAAACCCTTGAAAATTCCTTTTTGCGTAAGACCCTAGATACCTTTGCTGTAGCTTATAAAGCTAATCGCGATAATGTTTTTCAGCAGGTTGACGGACCATCTATCATACGCAAAATTGCTGATGTTAAAGACTTTGTAAGTAAAAATTTTGAAGAGCTATATGAGCAATTTAAAACTAATGCAGAAGCTAGGGGTGTTATTGTTCACCGCGCAGAAACTGCCGCCCAAGCCAATGAAATTATCGCTAAAATAGCAAAAGAAAACAATGTTAAATACGTAACTAAGTCTAAATCCATGACAGCTGAAGAAACTCAGCTAAATACTCGCCTTGAAGCTGATAACCTTGTTGTTGATGAAACAGACCTTGGAGAGTGGATTATTCAACTTCGCCATGAAGGTCCATCACATATGGTTATGCCAGCCATTCACCTCTCACGCTATGAAGTGGCTGAAGACTTTAGTAAAGCAACAGGTGTAAAGCAAGATTCAGACGTACAACATCTTGTTAAAGTGGCAAGAGTGCAGCTACGTCCAAAATTTATTGCTGCCGATATGGGTATTTCTGGTGCTAACTTTGCCGTTGCCGAAACCGGAACCATTGCCATAGTAACCAACGAAGGTAATGGTCGCTTAGTTACAACCTTACCTCGTGTACACGTTGCCATCATGGGCCTTGATAAGCTTGTTCCAACCCTTGATGATGCATTAAACGCCCTACTTGTGCTACCACGTAATGCCACTGCTCAAATGCTCACCACTTACGTTAGTTGGATGGGTGGCGCTGGTGAGTGCTCCATTACTGACGATGGCAAAAAAATTATGCACTTCGTGGTAGTGGATAATGGCCGTAGTGCTCTTGCAAAGGATGAGCTTTTCTCACAAATCTTCCGATGCGTGCGTTGTGGTGCTTGCGCCAATGTTTGCCCAGTGTATCGTCTAGTAGGCGGACATAAGATGGGCTACATCTATATTGGAGCCATTGGTCTTATTCTAACTTATTTCTTCCATGGACGAGACAAAGCTAAAGTTCTAGCTCAAAACTGCGTCAACTGTGAGGCTTGTAAGAATATTTGTGCTGGTGGTATTGATTTACCGCGTCTTATTCGTGAAATACGCGTACGCTTGAATGAAGAAGAAGGCACCCCAGTTGAAGCAACCCTACTTAGCGCTGTTATGAAAAATCGCAAGATGTTCCATAGCCTTGTGAAGTTTGCAAAGTTTGCTCAATATCCTGTGACTCGTGGTACGCCTTATCAACGTCACTTACCAGCCATATTCTTTGGTAAGCAAGACTTCAAGGCCCTACCAGCCATTGCATCCAAGTCCTTCCGTGATCGCTTTGAAAGCATTAAACCAAAGCTTGATAAACCACGTTACAAGGTAGCCTTATTTGCTGGCTGCGCTCAAGACTTCGTTTATCCAGAACAATTGGAAGCCTGTGTAAAAATCCTTGAGGCCAACAATGTGGCTGTGGAATTCCCCTATGATCAAAGCTGCTGCGGCCTTCCCTTGGAAATGATGGGTCAACGCGAAACATCAAAGAATGTGGCCAAGCAAAATTTACTAGCTTTTGATGCTGGGCAATATGACGCCATTATTACACTTTGTGCTTCTTGTGCCTCACATTTAAAGAACACCTATCCAGAAATCATTGATAATGAAGCTGGTAATGAACAACGCTGCGCTGCATTTGTTAATAAAGTTACGGATTTTAGTTCATTTGTTCATGACATATTAGGACTAAAGCCTGAAGACTTTAATAAGTCTGATGAGCAAGTTACATATCATGCCTCTTGCCACCTTTGCCGTGGCCTCAATGTGCATGAAGCTCCACGTAATCTTATTGACTCTGCCGCCAACTATGTGGCTTGTGCAGAAGAAGATGTATGTTGTGGTTTTGGTGGTTCATACTCCATGAAGTTCCCTGAAATCTCAGCAACTCTTTTAGATAATAAGCTTAATAATGTTGAAGAAACCAAGGCGTCTCGCCTAGTGGTTGACTGCCCAGGTTGTGTAATGCAATTACGCGGTGGAGCAGAAAAACGTGGCAAGGGCTTAAAAGTAACTCACATTTCCGAGTTATTGGCAGAAAATATGAAAAAATAACTAAAATTATAGGGCTGGATTCTTATGAGTCCAGCCCTGCATATTTTAGGTATTAAATTTGGGTGCAAACCCGCTGTTTTTTAAGGTGCGGCCTTGATGGACAAGTCCGATTGTATTAACTGGGATCTTCCCACAAATTTCTTAGGTGGTTGATATGTCCGTATCATTTTTGGCATTAATGGCAATCCTGCCCATTTTGGCAGCCCTAATACTCATGGTGGGTATGCGTTGGCCAGCAACTCGCGCCATGCCCATCGCATGGTTAATTGCTGCTGGCGCAGGCGTATTTGCTTGGAACCTTTCTCCAACTTATATCTTAGCCCTAACCCTACAAGGTACAGTAACAGCCGTTGGCGTACTTATCATTGTATTTGGTGCAATTTTAATTCTATTCACCCTGCAAGAAAGCGGTGGTATGGAAACCATTCAATATGGTATGCAAAATATTAGCCGTGACCGTCGCGTGCAAACCATCATCATTGGTTATATGTTTGCAGCCTTCATTGAAGGTGCTGCAGGCTTTGGTACACCAGCCGCTCTAGCTGCTCCACTACTCTTGGCCCTTGGCTTCCCGCCATTGGCTGCTGCAGTTATCTGCCTTGTATTTAACAGCTTCCCTGTAACCTTTGGTGCTGTTGGTACACCTATTATTGTAGGTATGCAATACTTAAAAGATCCTATTAATACCGCTGTTGCTTCTGGTGCAGCTGGCCTTAACTTTACCGACTATGCAAGCTTTAGTAAGGTTATTGGTGAGTGGGCAACCACCATGCACGGTCCTATGGCTGTAATTCTACCTATATTCCTACTTGGCTTTATGACTCGCTTCTACGGTCCAAACAAATCTTGGGCTGAAGGCTTTAAAGCTTGGAAATATTGCTTGTTTGCCGCTGTGTGCTTCCTTGTACCTTATCTTTCATTTGCTTGGTTACTTGGACCAGAATTCCCATCTCTTATCGGTGGTCTTGTGGGTCTTGGTATTCTTGTGGCTGGTACTAAGAAGGGCTTCTGCGTACCTGATGATGTTTGGACTTTTGGCCCACAAGATACTTGGGATCCAGAATGGACAGGTACTGTGCAAACTTCAACCAAGACTGAATTCACTCCTCACATGAGCCAATTCAAAGCTTGGTTACCATATGCTCTTATCGGCTTTATCCTTGTTATTACCCGTATCAATGAACTTGGCCTTAAGGGTTGGCTTGCATCTAAATCTATTGCTTTCAAAAACATTCTTGGCTTTGAAGGTGTAAGTGCTGGCATTCAGTATCTATATCTACCAGGTACAATTCCATTTATACTTGTAGCCATTTTAACCATTGCTATTCATGGCATGAGTGGTGATTCAGTAAAGCGTGCTTGGACAACTTCCATAAGCAAGATGAAAGCACCAACCATTGCACTTATCTTTGCTGTATCCTTGGTGTCCATCTTCCGTGGTTCTGGTGTAAACCCTGAAAGCTTACCTTCCATGCCTCTTGCTATGGCCCAAACTGTTGCTGCTTTCGCTGGATCTGCTTGGCCCATGTTAGCTTCATATGTGGGTGGTCTTGGTGCATTCATTACTGGCTCTAACACCGTTTCTGACTTACTCTTTGCTGAATTCCAATGGAATACAGCCGCTGTACTTAACATGCCACGCCAGCTCATCGTTGCTGCACAGGCAGTTGGTGGTGCAATGGGTAATATGATTTGTGTACACAACATCGTTGCTGTGTGCGCCGTGGTTGGTCTTGCTGGTAAGGAAGGTATGGTTCTTAAAAAGACCTTCTGGCCCTTTATCCTCTACGGTATTGCCGTAGGTATTATTTGTACCTACCTCATTTGGGCCTTCCCAACTCTATACTAAAACAAACTATATCCTTCATAATTAGGATAGTTACACATTAAACGCCACCTTAAATAAGGTGGCGTTTTTTATTTTAGTCGGTCGTACATTCAAGTTGAATCCGCCGGCGATTACATCGTAGTATTGTCCTAGATTTTTTTGCAAAAATCCCCAAATGCAC
>CAYJLD010000062.1:0-13535 GCA_964371195.1 uncultured Desulfovibrionaceae bacterium
CCATGGAGGTGGAAAGGTCTTTCTTAGCCTTTTCAGCAGATTCTTTAAGGCGTTGCAAAGCCATACGATCTTGAGCTAAGTCAATACCATTATCTTTTTTGAATTCTTGAACAAGGAAGTCAATTATACGTTGGTCAAAGTCTTCACCACCAAGGAATGTGTCACCATTGGTTGCGCGAACTTCAACAACATTATCACCCACTTCAAGAATAGAAATATCAAAAGTTCCGCCACCAAGGTCAAAAACAGCAATTTTTTCATTGGCCTTACGGTCAAAACCATAGGCTAGTGATGCGGCGGTAGGTTCGTTGATTATGCGTTTTACTTCAAGCCCAGCAATGCGTCCGGCATCCTTGGTGGCTTGGCGTTGAGCATCATTAAAATATGCAGGTACAGTAATTACAGCTTCAGTTACGGTTTCACCAAGATATGTTTCTGCATCGCTTTTTAGCTTGGCCAAAATCATGGCAGAAACTTCCGGAGAGCTGTAGGTACGTCCATCCACTTCAACAGCTGCATCGCCATTGCTTGCGCCAACAATGCTATAGGGTGAATGTTCTTTCCAGCGACCCACCTCTGGGGTATCAAAGCGACGACCCATAAGACGTTTTACTGCAAAGATGGTGCGCTCTGGGTTGGTTACCGCTTGACGCTTGGCAATTTCACCTACAAGGCGTTCTTTATCGGTGAAGGCCACTACAGAAGGGGTTGTGCGACCACCTTCAGGATTGGTTATGCATTTGGGGTCCTTTCCTTCCATGACATAAACACAAGAGTTAGTGGTTCCAAGGTCAATACCTATTATTTTAGACATAAAAACTTCCTCCTAAGGCAGAATATGTAAAATCTCTAAGAGATTTTTCAGATTAATGACAAACCCACTTCGTGGCGTTTGTGTCGCTTAAACAAGCTGAGCTTGCTTGGCAGTAAGGCGCGAAAATCCATTGTTTAACGGCGAAGCAAAGTTCCGCCTACTCTTGATTTATCGGTCGTACTGACTTTGTCAGCATTCTCTAAAATCTTTAAGAGATTTTTTTTAACTTGCCCCATTTCTGGGGTGCGTACGTGAGATAATTAAGTCTTGTTCTAGAGTCGTCTAGGGGGGAAAGGAAAATTTTATGCTTTTTTTGTGGATTTTTTCTGTGGCCCTAGAATGGATACCTAGGGCCACAGAACTAAAAGGGTGTATTTATTAATCTTTTGTGCGCATATCTAATATGCGTTTGGCTTTGCCTTCGGAGCGCTCAATGGAGTGTTGCTCCACAAGGCGTACCTTGACAGATACTCCTAAGAATTCTTTGATAGTTTTTTGCATGGTAGCTTCTATAAACTGTAACTTACGTATTTCGTCAGCAAAGTTGCCTTCGGCAATTTCAACGCGCACTTCTACTTTATCTAAATTGTTTTCGCGTGTAACAATGATTTGATAATGTGGTGATGTTCCTTCACTTTCCAAAATAATACTTTCTATTTGTTGTGGGAAGACGTTAACACCACGAATAATAAGCATGTCATCGCTACGTCCTTCAATGCGACCAAGACGAGCATGGGTGCGCCCACAACTACATGGGGTGTAGTCTAGGCTAGTTAGGTCGCGCGTACGATAGCGTAAAAGAGGTATGCCTTCTTTAGTAATGGTAGTAATTACAAGCTCACCAACTTCACCAGGAGGCAATTGTTTACCGCTTATGGGATCAATGATTTCTGGTAAGAAGTGGTCTTCAAAGATATGCATACCGCATTTTGCTTCCACGCATTCCATGGCCACACCAGGTCCAATGATTTCAGATAAACCATAAATATTTAATGCGTCTATACCAAGTTTTTGTTCAATGTCATTACGCATATTTTCACTCCAAGGCTCAGCCCCAAACACACCAATGCGTAATGGCAATTTATGAAAATCTACTTCAAGCTCTGCAGCTGCATCCCACAAATGTAAGGCATATGAAGGAGTACAACAAAGAACGGTAGCTGAAAAATCATGTAATAATTGTACTTGTCTTCTAGTGGCTCCACCAGAAGCAGGTATAACTGTGGCTCCCATTTTTTCAGCACCATAATGAACACCGAGGCCACCAGTGAACAAGCCATAACCATAAGCAATGTGAATAAAGTCGCGTGCATTTGCGCCAGCACAAGCAAGACTTCTAGCCGCCACTTCAGCCCATGTTTCTAGGTCACGCTTTGTATAGCCCACTACTGTAGCTCGTCCGGTAGTGCCACTAGAGGCGTGAACACGTACAATATTTTCATGGGGCACAGCAAACAGACCGTAAGGGTAGTGATCGCGTAAGTCTTGTTTTTCAGTAAAGGGTAAATGACTTAAGTCACTTAAGGAATTGATATCTGACGGAGTAATGCCTATATTGTCAAAACTTTTATGATAAAAAGGCACGTTGGCATAAATTCGTGCACAAAGGTCTTTAAGTCTACGAAGCTGTAGAGCCTCTAAGTCTTCACGGGGTAGTGTTTCCTTATCCAAATTAAAAATCACAGCATTACTCCTCAATAAACTTTTTTGACCTTATCAAAGGTCCATATACACAGAAAATAACACTTTGCCGTATTTTTTTACTATGGTCAAGGTTTAGGCTAAGAAGAATAAGCTGACGATTTATATTTTGCTATTTCTTTATGCTTAATTATTTAAGTGAAGTGTTGAAATAAAGATTAATATTAAGATTTTTACTGTGCAAGAAGTTTATGCATATTACCTTTATGATGATATAATCGTAGTACAATATCCTTGTTTTGAGGCTATATTTAAGCCCTTGGCAAAAGTGCCAATTAAGCGTATACTGTCATATTAATATAGCTAAATATGATATATAATTTTGCAAGGAGCTTTATTGTGGATATACGTTTTCAAGCCCAAGGCCCAAGTTCATGGAAGGGGCAAATTATGCTTACCTTTGCATGTAAAGGTGAAGATCCATCAAACCTTTGTGCAGAAATTGGTGAGGCAAGCCCATGGTTTACTATAGCCCCAGGCTTAAAAGACTTTGATGGCTCAAAGGGTCAAGAAGCCATGTTTTATGGGCATCCTGAACAATCTATACCGCGTGTTATGGCCATAGGTCTTGGTGAGCGTGAAAAGTTTTCTTTAGAAATTTTTCGTACAGCCATAGCGTCCGCCAGTGCGCGTTGTCGTGAGCTTGGTGTTGAGTCAATTTTAATTCCTGTGCCAGCCCTTGAAGCCTTGCCCATGCAATGCACACGCCTAATTGAAGAAGCCATTTTTGCTGCTTTTATGGGCTTATATCGTTTTACAGCTTTACAAACACCTAAGCCAGATCAAAAAGCAGATCCTAAGTGGTTAGCTCTTGGCTTTGCACAAAAATCTGTGCCTGATGCTGAGCATGCTGCGGCTCGTCGTGGTGAACATGCTGCGCAAGGAGTTTGCCTAGCACGTGATCTTGCTAATACTCCACCTAATATCATGACTCCTAAGGCTTTGGCTAAGGCTGCCCAAGCTGTAGCTAAAAAACATAGCATGCAGTATACTTTGTTAGACCAAAAAGAGTTAGCAAAGCTTGGTTGCAATGCCATACTTGCTGTGGGTAGTGGTTCCAATAATCCACCCTATATGGCTATTATTGAGCACGCTCCTAAGGGACATGAAAATGATGACCCTATCATCTTGGTTGGCAAGGGCTTAACTTTTGATTCTGGTGGTATAAGTCTAAAACCTGCTCAAAATATGCATATTATGAAGAGTGATATGTCTGGTGCAGCAGCCATTGTGGGTGCAATGGAAACCATTGGGCAAGATGATATACCACGGCGTATTATTGGCATACTTGCTTGTGCCGAAAATATGCCCGGTGGTAAGGCCATGCGCCCAGGTGATGTGGTTAAGTCTCATGCAGGTAAGACTATAGAAATATTAAATACTGATGCTGAGGGCCGCTTGGTTCTATGTGATGCTTTAAGCTATGCTCAAGAAACCTGGAATCCGACCTTTATGCTTGATATAGCTACTTTAACAGGAGCATGTGCCATTGCGCTTGGTGCAGAAGTGGCAGGGCTTTTTTGTGATGATGAAGCCCTAAGTGCTGAGCTTTGTAGTGTGGGCAAGCTTACTGGTGATTATTACTGGCCATTGCCATTATGGGCTAATTATGAAGATGGTTTAAAAAGCCAAGTGGCTGATATAGCACATATTGGACCACGTGAAGGCGGTGCTATTAGTGCTGCATTATTCTTAAAAAGCTTTATAAAGTCGGATGTGCGTTGGGCACATTTGGATATTGCTGGGGCAGATTGGGCCTTTAAAAAGACAGCTCTAAGCCCAGTGGGAGCATTGGGTTTTGGGGTACGTTCCTTAGTTGAACTTGTGCGGAGTGGCATTTAATGAAAGTATATCTTATTGGAGCAGGGCCTGGCGATGCAGGACTTTTGACCATCAAAGGCAAAAATATTTTGGAAGTGGCTGATGTTATAGTATATGATGCGCTTGCTAATCCAAGCCTGCTTAACTATGCAAAACCAGAGGCCGAGCTCATTTATGTGGGTAAGCGAGCTGCAGATCATGCTCTACCTCAAGATCAAATTAATGCCTTGATTGTACAAAAAGCTAAAGAAGGTAATGTTGTAGCAAGGCTTAAAGGTGGAGATCCATATATTTTTGGACGAGGTGGCGAAGAGGCCGAGGAGTTATTAGCCGCCGGCGTACCATTTGAGGAAGTGCCTGGTATATCTAGTACTATTGGTGGACCTGCTTATGCAGGTATTCCGCTAACGCATCGTTCCTTTGCTTCTTCGGTTACTATTATAACAGGTCATGAAGACCCTACTAAGCCAGGATCTGTGCATAATTGGGAAGCTCTTGCAAAATCTGCTTCCACCTTAGTTTTTGTCATGGGTATGAAAAATTTACCTGATATTTCAAAAAACTTAATTAAAGCAGGTCTTGATCCCAATACTCCAGCAGCGCTTGTGCATTGGGGTACAACAGCTCATCATCGCTCTCTTGCGGCAACCATTGAAAGTTTACCGGAAGAGGGTGTAAGGCAAGGTTTTACTAATCCTTCCATTATTGTTGTGGGTAATGTGGTTACCTTGCGTGAAAAGTTAAATTGGTTTGAGCAAAAGCCTTTGCTTGGTAAGGGTATAGTGGTGACAAGGGCACGTGAACAAGCAAGCACCATTGCTGCTGATTTAGCTGAACTTGGGGCGCATGTCATTCAGTTTCCAACCATTGAAATATATAGTCTGACGGATTATACCGAAGTTGATGAACACATTAAAAAACTAAATACTTATCAATGGTTAGTATTTACCTCTGTTAATGGTGTTAAGCATTTTTGGAAGCGGCTTGAGTGGCATAAACTAGATAGCCGCGCCTTACACGGTATTAAGGTTGCTGCCATTGGTCCGGCCACAGCGCAAATTTTGCGTGAGCGTGGTATTGAAGCAGATTTTGTACCAGCTCAATATGTTGCAGAAGGTGTTGTAGAGGGAATGTTAGCTCTTGGCATGAAAGGGCAAAATATTCTTTTGCCTCGCGCCATGGAAGCACGTGAAGTTTTACCACAAGCTCTACGTGAAGCTGGAGCTCAAGTAGATGTATTGCCTATTTATGAGACAAAGCCCGCTGGTGCGCGTAAGGAAGAAGTGCTTGAAGAGCTCAAAAATGGGCGTATTCACTGTGTTACTTTTGGTTCATCATCTACAGTGGATAATTTTTTATCCCTTGTGCCGGTTGAAACTCTAAAGCAATATCCTGAGCTTAAACTAGCAGCTATTGGCCCTATTACGGCAAAAACCATGCAAAAACATGGGCTAGATTGTCACATTCAGCCAGAAGAATTTACTATTCCTGGCCTTATAGAAGAGCTGAAAACTTTTTTTGCCAAATAAAATCATGTTAAATGAGGGCTTAAAAAAATATTTAACCGAAGAACAGTTAAGGAAACTTAAAAATACAAGTATTGGTATTGCTGGAGCAGGTGGGCTTGGTTCTAATGTGGCTATGCTGTTGGCGCGTTCTGGCATTAAATCTTTTGTTCTTATTGATGATGATGTGGTTGATGCATCTAATCTAAATCGTCAGCAATTTATGCCGCGCCATGTGGGCATGCTTAAAGTGGATGCCTTGGCTGATATAATCCACGAGCTGGATGCAGATATAAATATTGATAAGTATACGTTACGCTTAACTTTTGATAATATAAACGAAATGCTACCTAAGGCTAATCACTGGGTTGAAGCTTTTGATGATGCCATGAGTAAACGCCTTTTTGTGGAGCATGCCCTTGGAGCAGGATATTTTACTGTTAGTGCTTCAGGTATTTGTGGTTTTGGTGGCCCGCCTATGCAACGAAGGGTCATGGGTAATTTGATTTTGGTGGGTGATTTTACTTCTGATATGGCTATTTATCCTCCTTTTGCGCCACGTGTAATGCAGGCTGCTGCCATGCAGGCTGATGCAATAATAACACATATCTTGACTTAAACTCTTGACACTAAGCCTATTGACTGTATATGTGACTTCTTGCATTTATAAAAAATTGTATACAAGGATTAAATTATGATAGATATTGATGTTCAAATGAGTCAAATAAAACGCGGTATTGCTGAATTAATTGATGAGGCAGAATTGCGAAAAAAAATTGCTAGGGGTAAGCCGCTTACCATTAAGGTTGGCTTTGACCCCACAGCACCAGATTTGCATCTAGGGCATACTGTGGTCATGCATAAGATGCGTCATTTTCAAGAGCTTGGACATAGAATTGTATTTTTAATAGGTGATTTTACAGGTCTTATTGGTGATCCCTCCGGTCGTACTGAAACAAGGCCACCACTTACCAAGGAGCAAGTGCTAGCCAATGCTGAGACATATAAAAAGCAAGTATTTAAAATTCTTGATGCAGAAAAAACTGTGGTAGATTTTAATTCAGCTTGGCTTGGTTCTATGGATGCAGCAGACTTTATTCGTCTAGCGTCGCGTTATACTGTGGCTCGTATGCTTGAGCGTGATGACTTTGAAAAACGCTATCAAGAGCAACGCCCCATAGCCATACACGAATTTTTATATCCTCTATGTCAGGGTTATGATTCAGTGGCCCTAAAATCTGATGTAGAAATGGGCGGCACTGACCAGAAGTTTAATCTTTTAGTTGGCCGTCATTTACAGAGTCAATATGGTATTGAGTCTCAATGTATCATTACCTTGCCGCTTTTGGAGGGTACTGATGGGGTACGTAAGATGAGTAAATCTTATGGCAACTACATTGGCATTGATGAAAGCCCAAGCGATATTTTTGGTAAGGTTATGTCCATTTCTGATGAGCTTATGTGGCGTTATTATGAATTACTTTCCACTTGCTCTTTAGACGAGATAGCTAAGAAAAAAGCGGCAGTAACTGAAGGAACTTTACATCCTAAAATTGCCAAGGAAGAATTGGCTGAAGAAATGGTGACGCGTTATCATTCTGAAAAAGATGGTAAAGAGGCTCGCCAAGGTTTTAATGCTGTATTTGTTAGCGGTGGTGTGCCAGATGATGCACCAGAATTTAGCTGTGTAAGTGGCGACGACAGTGTTCCGCCTGTTTTTTTAGAAGCAGCGGGTTTAGTAAAATCAAGGGGAGAAGCTAGAAGGCTCATTAAAGAAGGTGCTTTTTCCATTGATGATGTACGTTGTGACGATGCTCAAAGTCCCCTTGCCGCCGGAAATTATGTTATACGATTGGGTAAAAAAAGATTTTTACGTCTAACGGTGAGGTAGTTTTGCGTAAGCTTTATGTAGCCATGGTGGGCCTACCTGCCCGCGGTAAAAGTACGCTAGCTAGGCGTATTTGTGAGAACTTGCGTGATGAAGGCACTAAGGCCGCTATTTTTAATAATGGTGATGTTAGGCGAGAGCTTGCGGGTGATGAGTCCAGTGTTCCAGAGTTTTATTCAGCTAGTAACACACATGGACGAGAAATGCGTGAAAATATTGCATTTCAAAACATGAAACGTGCCCAAGCATTTTTGGCTGAAGGTGGCGATGTGGCTATTTTAGATGCCACCAATGCCAGCCGCGCTAGACGACAAGTTATTTTACAAACACTTACCGATCATCCTGTACTTTTTATAGATTGCGTCAATGAAGACCCATTATTGCAAAATAATTTTATTCGCGCAAAGTGTCAGTTGCCGGAATTTCAAAAGATGCCAGAGGCTGACGCTTTAAAAAGTTTTCATGCACGTATTGCTTATTATGAACAAATTTACGAACCAGTTGGGCCAGATGAAAAGTATTGGATATGTGTTGATGCAACTGCCAATCGTATTTTAGCCGAAAACCCCTGTGAGGGCTCCCCACACTATCCAGCCATTCGTGATGTAATGGTCTCTATGTGGGTGCGCAATTTATATTTGGCTAGGCATGGACAAACCCAATTTAATGCGGAAGGGCGCATAGGGGGCAATCCTCCTCTTACTGAAAAAGGCTTAAATCAGGCTAAAAGTTTGGCTAACTATTTGCAAGGACATGAAATACCTTGGATTTTTACTTCAACCCGCTTACGTTCGCACGAAACAGCAGCTCCCCTACTTGCCAGTAGAACACAAAGTACACGCATGGCTTTAAAAGAATTTGATGAAATTTGGGCTGGAGATTGCGAAGGTATGCGCTATGTGGATATTAGCACTAAAATGCCGGAGGTTGCCGAAGGTCGAAGAAATAATAAATATACTTATGCTTACCCTAATGGTGAAAGTTATGCCATCTTACGTGAGCGTGTGCGAAGGGGTTTGCGTAGGGCTTTATTTTTAGCTGGTGATTCACCCCTACTCATTGTTGGCCATCAAGCCGTCAATAGAGTTATTCTTTCACTTTTTTTGCTACAACGAAGTGAAGATATACCATTTATATATATACCACAAAATCAATACTATCATATTTCCACCACTCCACGGCATAAACTGTTTGAGCTGGTGCGTTTTTTCTAGTTTTGTTTTATGTATAAAAAAGAGGCCTTATAATGGAAGACATGATGAATTTTGCCTTTTTGAAAAAGGAACCCTCACCGCCAAATTCTAGACGTGTGGGCATTATTGGGGCAGGACCCTCTGGCCTTGCTGCAGGTGGACTTTTAGCTTCATATGGGTATCAGGTTGATATATATGATAAATTGCCTAAGCCTGGGGGTTTGATGCTCTTTGGTATTCCTGGGCATCGTATTCCATCTGATCGTATTCATCGCGGGACAAACTTTCTTGCGCGTACTTATGGGGTTCACTTTCATAGTAATACCAAGGTTTGTTGTTCAAATCCTCTTTTTGAAGAAGAAGGAGATCATTTTTCTCAAGATATGCGCAGTCTTGATGAATTGGTCGAAAAACATCACGCTATCGTGATTTGTACTGGTTCTTGGAAGTCACGACGCATGGACATTGAAGGTGACAACATAAAAAATGTACTGTCAGGTCTTGAATTTTTATTTCCTATTCGCGCAGCGCGTTATGCTAGTGATACTGTACAAATTTATGATGTAAAAGATAAGAAAATTGTAGTAATTGGAGCTGGTTATTCTGCTGTAGATGTGGTGCATAGTGCGTTAAATATGGGGGCAGCTAGTGTGCATCTTTTATATCGTCGCACCATGCAAGAAGCTCCTGCTGGAATTTTTGAAATAGAACGCTTGATAGGTGGTGGCTGTATTTGGCAAGAACAATGTGTACCCACACGCGTACTTGGCGAAGCAGTGGTTGAAGGAATTGAATATACAGACAAAAAAACCGGTGAACGATGTAGCCTTGAAGCTGATATGATAATTTCTGCCATTGGCGAAATACCAACACCTCCATTTCAAGATCAACTTGGCTTAAAAGATGTACGTCGCGGCGAAGTACGCTGGCTACATATGACCAAGATAGAAAATGTATTTGTGGCTGGAGATGTACTAACTGGCCCAAGCAAAATTGGCAAAGCTGTATATAGCGGGCTTAGGGCAGCGCGTTCTCTAAATCACTGGCTAGACTTAAAAGCTCAACATCGTGAGTCAGAGTATAATTATGCTGCTGACGTTATCGCACCAAATTCATTAAGGTAAATATTATGTCTAGCACAGTACTTTCCGGAAAAACATTATACATTGACTATGAAAAATGCATAGGTTGTGAAACTTGTGAAGCAGTTTGTAAATTTCTATATGATCAACCACGCATTGTGATGGCGCGTAGTGCAGAGGGTCAAATTGTACCAGTTTATTGTGTACACTGTGAAAAAGCTTTCTGTATGCGAGTATGCCCTCATGGAGCCATTAGCCGCGATGAAAACAATGCGGTTATTCTAAATCCCATGCTTTGTCGTGGTTGTGAAACTCGTGCTTGCATGATGGCATGTCCATATGCCGGCTTTTTTGAGTCAGATAAGGGCGTTGGCAGTCGTAAATGTGATTTATGTGCAGGGCGTCGAGAGCAAGGTATGGAACCAGCCTGTGCGTCTATGTGTCCTTGTGGTGCAATTTATTATATTGAGAGAGCCGAGCTTGAACAAATGGATACACAAAAATCCTATGCTGTACGTAGTTCAGTTTTGAATTCATTCATGGGTAAAAAAGTAATAGAATAGTATTATAAATAGGCGTCCCTGAAAGGGTATTTGGAGCGAGCGTGCCTTTTTAGAAAAAAACGTGACAACGTGTTTTTCAGACTAAATAGTTTTCACTTGGATTTTGATTGGGGCATTGATTTTGTATTTGCTAAAATAGCTCAAAAACAAGCTTGGACTTTTATTAAAATTTACGCTATTAGCCTTGGTTATGCCAAAACAAGACCATATTCGTAATTTTTCTATTATTGCCCATATTGATCATGGTAAATCAACTCTTGCAGACAGAATTTTAGAGGTCACAAAGTTGGTTTCAGAGCGCGAAAAACGCGATCAATATCTTGATAAAATGGACCTAGAACGTGAACGCGGTATCACTATCAAGGCCCAAACTGTCCGTATTCCTTATACTTCTACAAGTGGTAAGACATACATATTAAATCTTATTGATACCCCAGGGCATGTTGACTTTAATTATGAAGTCTCACGCTCCTTAGCTGCATGTGATGGGGCATTGCTAGTGGTTGATGCTACACAAGGTGTGGAAGCCCAAACCCTTGCCAATGTTTATCTTGCCCTTGACCATGACCATGAGATTATACCTGTTTTAAATAAAATTGACTTGCCAAGTGCCGATGTCCAACGAGTTAAAGATGAAATTGAAGAATCCATTGGCCTTGATTGCACCGATGCTCTGCCAGTTTCTGCAAAGACAGGTGAAGGCGTTGCCGATGTTCTTGAGTCTTTAATTGAGCGTCTACCCGCTCCCGAAGGTGATGTCGATGCACCCCTAAAGGCCTTAATCTTTGATTCTTGGTATGATAGCTACCAAGGAGTTGTAGTGCTATTTCGCATTGTTGATGGAACAATACGTAAAAATGATCGCATCAAGTTAATGGCCACGGACAAAGAATATGAAGTTTTGCGCTTAGGTGTATTTTCACCAGAAGCTCAGGATGTGCCAAGTCTTTCTGCCGGTGAGGTGGGCTTTTTGTGCGGCAGTATTAAAGAGCTTGGAGATGCCAAAGTTGGTGATACCATTACCCTTTGCAATAATCCAGCAATGCAGGCTGTGCCAGGATTTAAAGAGGTGCAGCCCATGGTATTTTGTGGATTGTATCCCTCAGACTCTGATGATTATGAAGCCCTAAAAGCTGCATTAGAAAAATTACAACTTAATGATGCAGCATTTTCCTATGAGCCAGAAACATCTCAAGCTCTTGGCTTTGGTTTCAGATGTGGATTTTTGGGTCTTTTACACATGGAAATCATTCAAGAGCGCATTGAACGTGAATTTGAAGTACAATTGATTGCAACAGCCCCATCTGTTATTTATAAAGTAGATACCACTGAAGGCAAAGCACTTGATATTGACAACCCATCCAAGTTGCCCGATGCTGTTAAAATTGCATCTCTTTATGAGCCATTTGTTAAAATGGATATACATGTCCCCAATGACTATGTAGGTAATGTGTTCAAATTGTGTGAAGAAAAACGCGGCCTGCAAAAAAATCTCCACTATTTAGCAACTAATCGCGTGGTTATTACATATGAACTACCCTTTGCTGAAATTGTATTTGATTTTTTTGATCGCTTAAAATCTGGCACTAAGGGCTATGCCTCAATGGACTATGAATTTATAGATTATCGCGCCTCAAATTTGGTGCGCTTAGATATACTACTTAATGGCGAGGCCGTGGACGCTTTAGCTGTCATTGTGCATAAAGACAAAGCTTATCAATATGGACGCGCTTTGGCCTTGAAATTAAAACGCACTATCCCACGTCAACTCTTTGAAGTAGCAATCCAAGCCGCCATTGGGCAAAAAGTCATTGCTAGAGAAACAGTCTCAGCCTTTCGCAAAAATGTTACTGCAAAATGCTATGGTGGCGATATTACACGTAAGCGTAAATTGCTTGAAAAACAAAAAGAAGGCAAAAAACGCATGAAACGTATGGGCAATGTTGAACTGCCTCAAGAGGCATTTTTAGCAGCCTTGCAAGTTGGTGATGATTAATCTTAGGCTTGTGTATTAAGTCTTATTTGTTTTTTTATTGGAGGGAAGGAAAACCCTTTTGCTTGCACCAAAAATAGTTTTCCTTCCCCCAAGACTCCCATCCTTTCCCAAAACGCGCTAATTAATCAATATAAATTATATATCAACAGTTTCTCCAGATTGCATAACTATACATTCACAATCTGGGGCATAACTTTTAAGCTCAGCCATAAAACTTTGTGCTCCTTGCTCTAACAGTGGAAAAGTACCCCAATGCATGGGAATTACTTTCTTAGTCTTTAACATGCTACAAGCCATGGCTGCTTGGCGCGAATCCATGGTAAAAACCCCACCTGTAGGTAAGAGTGATATATCAATGTCATATAACGAACCCCAAATGGCCATATCACCAAAAATACCTGTATCACCTGCATGATAAACGGTTATACCGCTAGGCATGCGGATGATATAACCTACTGGTAAGCCAGATTCAGATGTGTGCAGAGCTGGTATCATAGTTATCGCTATACCCTTATGATTAACCGTCCCACCTATGTTAAAACCAATGGTATTAAGCACATATTCAGGTGGCAAACCCTCTTGTACTAATTTCTCGGCTGTGCCAACAATAGCCCCAAGCATGATTCTTTGCTTTTTGCAAATTTCTATAGCCTGCCCTACATGATCTGCATGATCGTGGGTGATAAGCACAAGGTCCACTGCACCAATGTCAGAAGATGCTGTGGTGCAAGCCGGATTGCCATCTAAAAAAGGATCTATTAATACACGTAGTCCAGATTCTTCTATGATAAAAGCAGCATGCCCAAACCATGTTATCTTAGCCATATTATGTCTCCTTAATGTGTAAAGTAACGTGCTATAAACTTAGCACCTATGCATCTTGACAGCAAGTATTACAAAGCATAGACTTAACGACTGTTTGCGCCCGTAGCTCAGTTGGATAGAGCGTTGGCCTCCGGAGCCAAAGGCCGT
>CAYJLD010000063.1:0-13295 GCA_964371195.1 uncultured Desulfovibrionaceae bacterium
AGCATCTGCATATTCTTTCAGAATCAGGCTTTGCAGAATTTCCTGGTTTTGGAGTGCGTTGGGATGTGGTTGGAAATGATGTATATGGTCGATCCCCTGCCATGGATGTTTTGCCTGATTGTCGCATGTTGCAACAAATGGGCATTACCACCTTAAAAGCCATACATAAGTCCGTAGACCCACCAACAGCTGTAGCTGCAAGCTTAAAGTCTGTGGGCTTAGATTTAACGCCAGGTGGTGTAAATTACGTGGAGGCTGCTCCAGGCCAACGCCCACAAGCTGCAACACCAATTATGGAAATACGCCCAGATATTCAAGCTGCCCGCACAGCCATACAAGATGTGCAAAAGCAAATTCAACAAGGCTTGTATAATGATTTATTCCGCCTCTTGCTAAATTCTGAAAAATCACAAACCACGGCCAAGGAAGTAGCTGTGCGCGAAGAGGAAAAACTCATCCTCATAGGGCCAGTGCTTGATCGCTTACATAATGAATTTTTCATTCCCTTAATTAACCGTACCGCCAAACTTATGTGGCGACAAGGCATGCTCCCACCCATGCCTCAAGAATTGGCAGGTCAAGATGTAAAGGTTGAATTTGTAAGCCTTTTAGCACAAGCGCAAAAGATGGTTGCCACCAGTGCTGTGGATAAACTCATGAACTTTGTAAAAACCATTTCACCCCTGCAAAACAATATTGTTGATGCCATAAATGTGGACCACGCTGTGGATGAATATGCAGATTATTTGGGTGTTTCTCCAAGTATTTTACGCTCTCAAGCTGAAAGAGATGACATGCGTAAAAGCAGACAAGATGCTCAAATAGCAAGTGAGCAAGCCAAAATCAATGCAGAAACTCAGCAAAAAAGCATTGAAACCATTAAAGACATTGGCGATGTTGCCCAAACTTTAAGCAAGACTGAGCTAAATCAAAGTACAGCGCTTGGGGCCATGCTTGGCATGGGAGGAACTTAATGGAAGATAATATTTTTACAAGCATAAGTGGCCATGGCCACAAGCATGAGCAAGCTAGACAAAGTTTTAAACGTCATATGCAAGAAGCTGTGCGTCAACTTATGCAACGCAAAGAAGGCAGAATTTTTTTGCGCTGGCTAGGAACTGGGCCTTCAGCCCAAAGCATTTTGCAATTAATTATGGACTATGAGGAGGAAAAAAATGTCTGATTCTGTGGATACTTCTAGTAATGAAAACAGCGCGCCTAGCAGTATCATTGCAAGTGAAAGCCAAGGTGCATCAGCTTTTGAGTATGAGCTAGACATACCAGAAGACATGAATTTTAGCGACGAAGAGCGCACTCGTTTTAATGCTGTGGCAAAGGAATTAAAGCTTGATAATGGTGGAGCTTCCAAACTGTTAGAAATCACCAAACGCAATCAGCAAGAGCAAATGCAAGCCCACAATAAGTTAATGGATTCATGGAAGGATGAAATCTTAAAAGATCAGCACATAGGTGGGGCTTCCTTTGAAAGTACCGTAGCCTATGCCAAGGCTGGCTTAGCTAAGTTTGATCCGGAAAATAAGCTTTTCAATCTCTTAGAGCAAACAGGCTATGGCAGCAATCCCCACGTAATACGGTTTTTAGCATCCATTGGTCGTAGCCATGCTGAGGATAAGGTTGTGCTTGGTAGCCCAAGTAGAACTGAGGCTCCTCGCCATGAACGTTTATATGGAAAATACAATAACCTTTAATAATTAGGAGGACCATCCATGGCTAAGAAAACATTAGGACTTGTGGCAACATTAGCAGAATTGCGCGACTTTTATAAGGGTGAATCAGCTGGCTCCATCATTGAGCTTATGAATGAAACCAATGACATTTTAGATGACGTACAATTTATGGAGTCTAATCAATCAGATGGGCATTTAACCCGCATTCGTACAGGTTTACCAGAAGTTTATTGGCGCAGACTTTATCAGGGCATACCCTACAGCAAAAGCCAATGGACACAAGTTAAAGAACCTTGCTCTATGATGGAAAGCCGTATGATGATTGATGAAGCTGAGTCTAAACTTTACGGTGCCAATGCGTCTAAGTTTATTGATGGTGAAAGCATTGCCTTTGCTGAGGCCATGCGCCAGAAGGCCGCAAAAACACTTTTTTATGGGAACTCTGACGTAAACCCCGATGAATTCAAAGGTCTTGCCTTACGCTACCCTGCAAAGGATGCACCCAATGTAATTGATGCCGGTGGTACTGGTGATGATTGTACCTCGGCCTGGATTATTTCTTGGGGTGAGCGTAGCATACATGGCATTTACCCCAAGGGTAGCAGCGGTGGCCTTGAGCATAAAGACCTTGGCATACAAACTGTTGAAGATTCTGAAGGACGCCATTATGAAGCCATTGTCAATCGTTATCAATGGAGCCTTGGTCTTGCTTTGCGCGACTGGAGGTCTTGTGTGCGCATTGCCAATATTCCAACAGCTGCTCTAAATAAGCGCAAAGGCCAAACTGGCTTTGTCGACTTACAACAACTCTTTATTAGTGCCAAAAACAAAATGCCAGAAGTCATGCGTCAAAAGGCCATTTGGTATGCCAATGAAGAACTTATGGCTGCCATTGAGTTACAAAGCACCGATGCCGGCAACATTCACCTAGTTTATGGCGAAGCATTTAAGTCCGACGGTATGCCATTAATTTTTGGTCGTCCCGTGCGTCAATGTGATGCCATCCTCTCAACAGAAACAAACATATAATACATTAATATACGAGGAAAATTATGATTATCGACAGTAATTTAATTTTATTTGAAGGTGCGGTTAAATCAGGTAATGGTGAGGCAATTGCTCTAAATTCCTTACAAATTCCAGGTAAAGCCGAGCCCATAAATATTACAACTCGTTTTACAGAAGACCTTGCTGGGGCAACTGCTGTTACCCTAACTCTTGAACAATCCGATAGCGAAAATGGAACCTATAGTAGCGTAAATGGTGCATCTTTAAGTATTCCAGCTGCTGACTTTGTAGTAGGCAAGCGTGTTGGTTGGCGTTTCATCCCTCGTACAGTGGTCAGTCCATGGCTTCGCCTAAAACTTACCGTTACCGGCACACCCACCGCTGGCAAGCTTTTCTGCGCCATTAGTGGCTATGATGATGAACCATATGAGGCTGGACAATATATTAACAAGGGCATTGTCCAAGGATAACTAGCCATAGCAAAGTCCCTGCAGTGCCATTTATTAGGTACTGCAGGGCAAGGAGTTATATTAATGATTTCAAAGCTTGGTATATGGAATATGGCCCTTGGTTTTATAGGTACGCGTACAGTGGCGGCTGAAAGTGAGCGGACCTTGGAGGCTGTGCAATGTGGAATTTATTGGGATAGTGCCAGACGTGGAGCCCTACGTGATTACCCTTGGAATTTTGCACAGCGTAGAGCTTGGCTTGCCAAAACAAGCCTTCCTCAAGAATATGCCAATCAGTATGCTTATGCCTATGCTGTACCTGATGATATGTTGCTAGCTTTACGCATTTATCCCACAGGCAAAGACTATGATGATGTAGAAAGTGGTCGTTTTATTCTTGCATATAATGCTCAAAGCAAACAACCAATTATCTTAACAAATGCCCCAGAAGCTCTCTTAGCCTACACAGCAGACATTGAAGATACCAGTATTTTTGATGATCTTTTTGCTTATATGCTGGCTAGAAAGTTAGCGGCATTAATAGCAGTTTCACTATTAAAGAACAATACCACAAAGGTGCAAGAGCTTGAACAGCTTTACCGTGCAGCTATACCAAGTGCCATGCAAGCAAATGCACGTGAAGGCTTTGAACAAGCCATTTCCGATAGCTGGATTTTAGCAAGGGGGGCATTATGATTTCAACAGACCTATCCAAAGCCGTCTTTGAGGGTAATGGCATTGCTACAGAATTTCCCTTTGCTTTCAAGGTTTGGGATGAAACACAGCTAATTGTTGAGCTAACTGACTTAAATGATATTACAACAACAGTAAGTAATTGGACGGCCAACCTTACAAATAGCGGTGGTTCTGTAACATATATCTATGAAGGCGCACCACTTCCAATAGGTTATAAATTAGCCATATTACGCAATATGCCATTTAAACAAGAAGTGGATTTAATCTCAGGAACTCGTTTTGACCCCCAAGTCATTGAAGATGCACTTGATAAAGCCACAGCTGAGCGTCAGCAATTAAAAGAACATGTGGATCGCGCCGTAGCCATTGCTGCATCGGTTGCAGGTGATAATAAGTATGAACTGTCAGACAGTATTTTTACAGCTGCTAGTGAGGCTATTGACGCGGCAACTAGGGCAGAAACAGCAGCAGATACAGCAGTCACACGTGCTGACCAAATACAAAGTCTTACCATTGCAACGCAATTAAGCTCTGACGAGCAAGCAAGCGGTACTTATGATGCCTCAACTGGCCTACTGACATTACATGTTCCCAAAGGTGCCGAGGGTGATATAGGCGAGCAAGGTCCCATTGGTGCACAAGGTCCACGCGGCGAACAAGGATTGCAAGGTTTACAAGGCAAAACAGGCGAACAAGGTCCCATTGGTCCAGCCGGTACTGCCCCAAGCATTGATATTATTAGCTGCGGTGGCGCATTACAAGCGCAAATCAGCATTATCAGCAGTGGTAATGCCAGCGGAATTTAAGGAGTATATATGCCATTATTTCAAATACAACATCGTGTTGATAATGAAGCCAATTGGGAAGGTATCAACCCCGTCTTACTTAAGGGTGAAATTGGTTTAGCCATTAAAACCGATGGTTCCTTTGGTTTTAAGTTTGGTGACGGAACAAATAACTGGAACAGCTTGCCCTATGCATCTGGAGCACAAGGTAATATTGGACCTCAAGGGCCAGAAGGACCACAAGGACCAGAAGGGCCGGCAGGACCACAAGGCGAAAAGGGTGTGCAAGGCGAAAAGGGAGATTTACCACCACTATCAAGTGCTATTAATAGCACTTCTACTACAGTAGCGGCCAACTCTGCCGCTGTTAAGACGGCATATGATCATGCTTCTAGTGCAGGGAGTACCGCCATGACTGCACGCGGTGAAGCATTGACAGCACAAAATATCGCCAATGATGCCATGGAGCGTGTGCAATATCGTTGTATTTACGGCACAGGACAAGCTCCAGCAAATGATGAATATGCTGTTGTAGATAGTAGCTTGGGTAATAATGGTAACATTTCAACTATAAGCCGATATGTGCTTGATAATCCTTTTGGTGCGGATACTCCTGTAATTGTGCAAGCAGAGGTTTTTCATAACGACATGTGGGGTAATACTGGCTGGATGTTTCTAGATGGTCAAGGGGGTTGTGGTGTCTTAGCAAGCTATGCTGAAGGCACAGGTATTGTAGTACAAACTGGATCTAAATATTTAGTTTCCACATCACAGCAACAAGGTAATCCTTTTGCGCAATCAGGTAACAATGCCCAAGCAAAGCCATGCCGCGTGCATGTGTGGAAAATAGGAGTATAATTATGACAAATATATATGCAAAAGTTGGTGAAAGTTTTGTGCAACAAGGCGGCAACATGCCCGAAGGTTTTATTGAGATGCAAGGGCCTAGGCCAGAAGTTGGTGAATGGGTGGCAAAGGAAGATGGTACTTGGATTTTGCAATCACTGCATGAACAAGCCACCAATGTGCAATTAACCAAGCGTGAGTTTTTAAAATTAGTTATTGCGCTTACTAAGGATACCCCAAACCCCATCACTTTAGCTCTTATTGAATCTTATGTGGCAGCGGCCACCGATGATATTCGTCTAGAATGGGATTATGCCACCTATGTTGAGCGTAAACACCCACTACTAGACACTGTTTCGGCAAGTTTTGGTATTAGCCCTGAATTGCTAGACATTATGTTTGTAAATAAGGATGACTTATTACACAAAATTGATAATGCCTTACCCTTACATGAATAGGAGTTATTATGTGGTTAATTTTCAAGCATAATTTATGGCAATTATTAATTTGTTTTGATCAATTTATATACTGCTTAATTTGCCTTTTTACTGGCACTAAGGGCTGGGCCGATTGCACTTTATCAGCCGCTGCACATATGTGGAGCATTAACAATATAAGACAATGGCCCAAAAAAATTATTGATACCTTGTTCTATTTTATAGATAAAAATCACTGTCATAAATCTTATATTAATGAAGAAGAACGTAGGCATTTAGCCCCAGAAATGCGTGGAGGTTAATATGTTTTCAAGCATTGTAACTGCCATTTCAACCATAGCTGGGCCCATTATTGAGCGTATCTTTCCAGACACTGAGGCTGCACAAAAAGCTAAGCATGAATTACTTTTAGAGCTATCCAAAAATGAGTCAGCTTTTCAACTAGCTATAGCAGAAATCATTAAAGCCGAAGCCGCAAGCAAACATTGGCTAGCCGCCAATTGGCGACCTTTGACTATGATAATTTTTACTGGGCTTATTGTGGCGCGTTGGTTTGGATGGGCGGCTCCCAATTTATCGGAGGCTGAGTACTTAAAGCTTTGGGATATTGTGGAGCTTGGCCTTGGTGGCTATGTCATAGGGCGCAGTGTTGAAAAGAGTTTGCCAAGCCTTACCAATCTTCTAAAAAAATAAGGATTAGCTATGCGTTTTGCACTAACAAACTTTACTGGTGGAGAGGTAGCACCTTCGCTTTCAGCACGATATGATTTATCGCGCTACAAAAACTCTGTGCAATGCATGGAAAACTTCTTACCCAATGTGCATGGCAATGTGGAGCGTAGATCAGGCACTAAGTTTATTGCAAACCTTGGCTCAGGTATAGAAAATGATGCTGTGCTCTTTCCATTTTCATTTTCTGTGGATGCTGCACAAAACTTTGTGCTCATATTGTCTGAGCGCAAATTACGCATTGCTCAATTTGATAATCTTATAGCTGAGGTGGAAATTGATACTCCGTATGCGGCCAAGGACATAGCAAACATATCCTTTGCCCAAGTGGGTGACATGGTTTATTTGGCACATAATAATTATGCATTACGCAAAATTACGCGCTCAGGTAGTGCCCCAGATTATACTTGGGCCTTAAAGGCTGTAAACCTAAATACATCCTTAAACGCTCCCTCTGGTGGGGTAGCATCTTTTTTACATCTTCCAGAGTGGGGGCAACCGGCAACACCATTAGCGCATATGTTAAGATATAAAGTTGTGGCGGTTGATGCCAATGGTAGGCATTCATTACCCTCACCAGCTTTTGGAGCCTTGGCTAAACATCCTTCGGATTGGGTAATAGGTGAATTTGTAACCTTGGGCTGGACTGGTGTATCTGGTGCTGTAGAATATAATGTTTACCGTGAAGAGGCAGGTTATTTTGGTTTTATTGGGGTAAGTGCTGGTACGGCCTTTTTTGATAACAATTATGAAGCAGACATTGCAGATACCCCACGTGAAGACTGGAACCCTTTTGCAAATGGTAATAACCCTGGCGTGGTTTCGTTTCATCAACAACGTATGGTTTTAGCAGCCACCCCCAAAAGCCCACAAGCTTTTTATATGTCGCGCGTGGGTGATTTTGAAAACTTTCGTAAATCACGTCCACTGCAAGAAGATGACCCTGTGGAATACCTCATTGCATCAGGTAAGATTGACTCCATTACTTGGGCCGCAAGCTTTGGGGATTTACTACTTGGCACTTCTGGTAGTGAGTATAAAGTTAGCGGTGATGGCGGTGTAGTTTCACCTACCAATGTGAATATTACTGCTCAAAGTTATTGGGGTAGTTCTAATCTATTCCCAATTATTATTGGCAATTCAGTATTGCACGTGCAACGCCATGGAGCGCGCGTGCGTGATCTTTTTTATAGCTTAGAAAAGGACGGATATGCCGGCAATGACCTATCTATCATGGCACCGCATTTATTTGATGGCTATAGTTTGCGCCAATGGGCCTACCAGCAAACTCCATATTCTACTGTGTGGGTGGTACGCAATGATGGCGCATTGCTTGCCCTAACCTATATGAAGGAGCATGACATATGGGGCTGGAGTAGGCATATCACTCAAGGCAAGGTGCGCTCTTTAACCTCCATATCAGGCCAAGATGCTGACGAAATATATATGGTCATTGAGCGCGAAATTAATGGCCAAAGCTCTTACTATCTTGAAAGGCTAAATCAACGCTGGAGCGTAGACCAAGGTATTGAACATGCATTCTTTGTGGATGCAGGCATTACTAAAATTAACGAACAGCCAGACAATACCATTACCGGACTTGAACATTTAGAGGGGTGTACAGTTTCTATATTAGCAGACGGTAGCCCCATTGAAAATATGCAAGTAAAAAATGGTGCTGTGACTATACCCTATGCGGCAAGCATTATTCATGTGGGCCTTGGCTTTAGTTCCAAGCTATCTCCATTGCCTGTGGAAGGTGATTTGCAAACCGGCACAACAATAGGCAAACAGCGTGGCTATGGTCAATGTAGTGTGCGCATACATGACACCATAGGTGGAAAGTATGGAGCAAACCAAGAAGAACTATATGATTTCCCCCATATTCCTACGAATTGGGGTGAATCGGTAAAGCCATATAGTGGCCATATGGATTTTATACCTGGCGGTGGGCAAGGTAGCGATACATCACTTTGGATTGTGCAAGACAGCCCCCTACCATTTTGCATGTCGGCCTTAGTTATCAATCTAGATATCAGTGGGTAAATTATGCTTACATTTCAGACAGAAACACTTGATAACATACTACCATTTATACAAAGTATGGCTCGAGCACATTGGGATGAAGTAGAAGCAAGCCTACACGGACAGCAACATTATACCATTGATGAAAAGACTTATAAGCAGCTAGAAAGTTTGCATATGCTTCACATTACTACTGCAAAGAATGAACAAGGCTTAATTTGTGGCTATGCTGCCTTTACCATAAGCTCGTCTCATCATAGGGCAGATGAAACTATAGCAAGCCTAGACGCTTTCTATCTTGCACCATGGGCACGTAAGGGTCTTAATGCCTTACAGCTTTTACGCGTAGCTGAACAAGCTCTGCTTAAGCGTTCAGTGCAACTTATTCAATTTAGCTCCCCCGTGTCACGCCCTTGTGACGCTTTATACCGTAGAATGGGCGCAAAACAAGTGGAAACTATTTATCATAAGAGGTTATTATAATGGGATACTTAACAACAACTATTATTGGAACTGTGGCCGCCTTAGCCTCATCAGCTGTGGGGGTTGCAAGCAGTGTGGAACAATCAAACAACCAAAAAGCTCAATTACAACACCAAGCAGATTTAGCAGAATATAATGCTAAACTTACCGAAGATAAGGCGCAAATTACAGAGGATGAAGGCAGGCGGGCTAAACGTGAAGCTGACGAAGCCGCCACTCGCAAAAGACAAGAGGCTGCTTTAATGGTGGGTAGTCAAAGGTCCAAACAAGGGGCCTCTGGGGCGCAAGTAGATATAGGTAGCAACCTTGACCTAAACCTTGATACCACTGAGCGCGGTGAACTTAACGCTTTACAACAAGAAGAACAAGGCAAATGGCAAGACCATAACAAAAAACTAGAAGCTTGGAACTTGCGCAGTCAAGGCACATTGGACCAACTTTCAGCCGATGCATATAATAAAAAAGCCCAACAATATTCGCCGCTTTTAAATTCTGCCCCTACCCTACTTAACGAAGGACAAAGGAGCATTAATACATTGGTTGATACTAGTAAAAGCATAGATGCTTATTTAAATCCTAAACAAAATACTAACAGCCAGTTTATAAACTTCACCAAATAAAAACTCTCTAGCCCTTGTCCTTTATCATAAAAAGGACAAGGGCTGATAATGCTAAATAATCACCATGAAAAATATTTAATAAATAAGGACATTTTATATGTATAATCTAAATCAAACAAAAGAGCCTAAAAAACAAGAATTTAACACAGCTAATGCATTATTAGAAAAGAGCACACCGGCCTTTGATTTAACCGATGATGACTATGATTTTTTTAAGGCAAGCGAAGGTGCAACTCAATTACAAAACAGTATTTTCAGCTGGCAAGGTAGCACTCAAGAAAAAAAGGGCAAGGATGGCATCAACGCTTTAACAGAATATGACACTCTTGTTAAAAATGAACGCTCGACATTAAGCCAAGATATGAATGATAATCAACTCTCATACTTTAATAAATTTGCTGACCAGCATGATAGCATAAACCGTCCTTGGGCTCAACAATATGAAAATGAACAAAGAAAAACATTCGGTATTGACACCCAAAATGCTGTTCTTGCCAGCAATAAAGCAACATTAGCCGCCAACTTACACGATGATAACTTTGTACAAGATTCCATTGCCCAAATTAATCTAGCTTCCCATGAGCTTGCAAAACTACAAGGTCTGGCTGAAGAAGACAGTGCAAATCTACGTACCAATAATATTAACGATGCCATTAAAGCAGCCCTGCAAAGTCAGATTAATAATGAAAATGTAGAGGAAGCCGCTAAACTTTTCAGGCACAACGGGCATTTCTTAACTACTAGCAGTCAAGAAGAAATAAAAAATGATATCCGCAGCCTACATGCACGCATGTTAAACAAAAAAACCATAGATGATGCAAATGATAAACTCTTGCAAATGGATGAAGATGCCGCCACAGCACTACTTGAAGATGCTAATTGGCTTAACTCCATGGGCATATCAGACGAGATGCTTGGCAATCTCAAGGAGGTTAATGCCGCACAAAGGCAAAAAATATTACGCGAAGAACAAAAAAACTTGGAGCAAAAACGACATGATTGGTATAGCAAGTATCTCACAGCCATAACAGATGGACTACCCAATAACCTTGCTATAGCCATACGCCTTTTACAAGAAAATGACGAAATAGGCCCAGGCATTCGCGAAGACATGCTGAATGCTATTACCTATGGGCGCATGGATACTACTGATGATGTTGACACCCTACTATCCTTGCAAGACGATTTTCTAAATACAAATATCCTTTTAAATCACAACGATGCATTAGAAGAGGTTGCCAAGGGAAATCTACGAATTAGCACAGTTGCCAAATTTGCTGAGATAGAAAAAAACCTAAAAAAGCATGAAAAGCAATTTATTTATAATGCCCTAACCAAACTTGATGAAAACTTTAGCCAACTGCGTGACTTTAACCATAGCCCTGCACGCCTTGCCGCCAGAAAAATGTTACTCAATGACCTGACAGCAGCTTTTACACAAGGAGATACGGCAAAAGCTACGCAACTAGCCAACCCCCAGCACATCGAAGCCGTTGCCAAAACATTCGGTTGGAAAGAACCCACAAAGGATACCCCCCTAACACTAGGAGAATTACAACTTAAATTCCCTCTACAAACTAAATATATCGAAGGTGCTTTTGGGCTTGTAGGCGAAGCAAAAAACTCCATTCATGCCGCGGCAAAAGCCGCTGGAATACCAGCAATTTCCATTGCTGGAGCCATTGTAGATGAAAGTAATAGACGAATTCAAAAAGACGGCACGGGGCTTTTAGATACTGGTCAAGATTTTATTGCCATACTGAAACCATCTCTTGAAAAAGTGCGTAAAAACTTCAAAAATCCTGACCATGACCCTGGAATCATATTTCCCAACCGTATCCAACATGACATAGGCCCAGGTAATTTTGGAATACGCACCGCCCTGCCATTATTTGAAAAATATATTTTGGAAAATAAACTTGATGAAGATAAGGACCGATCGTTGACACCAGAAGAAAAAAACTTACGCCAGCAAATGCAAAAGTTTTTGTATAAGCATGTGGATAAGCATGCATCAGAACAAGAAAAATGGGAAGCATATGTGAACAACATGCTACTTACCACAGAAGGTACAGCATGGCTTGCAGCAGCTGAAATATTAAGAGGCAAGACAAAGCTTGAAGAACATAATGCACTTGACGGCTTAAGCGATTTAGAAAAAGAAGCCGTGCTTATGACTTGGTATAAACAAGGGGATAACTACTTAGTAAAATATCTTGATAAAACTAAAAAGAAAAAAAGGCCCATTCAACCAGGGGAAGGTGCAAGACTATTCCACTATTACGATAAGTTTAAGGAAATCTTACAATAACAACCTAGAGGACGTCCTCTACTTAGGCCGTCCTCTTTCATGTCAGTGTACCCTGCATGCAGCAAACCTAATATAAGTAAAAAAGCGAATAAAGCAGCGGACGACAAACTAGCATACGACAGAGTTTTTAATGTAAATTTCTTTTTCAAAAACTTATTTATTATATAACAAAGTGGAAAAGGAACTATAAAAGCCGAAACAACTATACTGAATATCAAAGACAATACAGCTATGTACTCACCAAATTGACAACCTAATATTGTTAAAAAAAAACCGCAAGGGAGTGCACAAACAAAGCAAAATACATTTAATAAAATTATGCTAATTATACTGCGTTCATTTCGATACTTCACTGATAAGAAGAAACAGACAATAAACACCACAAGAGGTGCTAACATATGAATTATTTCAAATAGATATAAAAACGATAAAAATTCCATATTCTTTCCTAACTTTTTACACTATATGCAACAACACGTAACACTTTTCTCTTATTCATGCAATTGTTTTACCTCAATACTTTTTGCAATCGAACCACATAAGGTAAAAAAAAATCATAAAATATATTTTATCATTAACTTAGCCTGTTATACTTATAACCCAAAACATAAATGACCTCATGACAGGTTTTACACAAATAGCTTCCTTAAAGCCGACGGCAGTCGCCCACCGTGGTGGGCCGTATAGTTAATGAGGCAGGTCAATGGAATTGCTTTGCGTACGATTCTCGTAAGGCTCGTTTCGCGCCTAACGGGAATGCTTCGCACCCTTTAGGTCGAACTTCCATTGACATAATTTCTGCCGAATGAACGGATAAAAGATGCCCCCGATATTAAGGCTGGAGAAGTTGCAAGAGAAATTGGTAAAGGCAATTTAAGAATTAACACTGCTAAAGAACTCTTAGAAATGCAAAAAAATCTCAACAAGGGTGAAAAAAATCTTGTGCGCAATGCCCTGCATATTCTTGATGAAAGCTTTAATAGCTCAGAAGATTATGGGCAAAACCCCAATCGCCTTGCAGCTCGCAATATATACTTAAAAGGCTTAACCAAGGCCATTGCAAATAACGACACAGGGCAACTTGTACAACTTACCAACAAAGAACATGTACAAGCCGTTGGTAGAAGTTTTATGAGCATGAACATTAAAAATTATGAAGATGGAGACAACTCAATTAATCGGACAAAAGGTACCATCAAAACGGAGCTTATTGTACGA
>CAYJLD010000064.1:0-12895 GCA_964371195.1 uncultured Desulfovibrionaceae bacterium
AATAAAATTATACTATTTTAGAATGTTATTATATTTTTCAAGCGTCGACTAATTATATTAATGGCATCCACAGCCCATACTCTTAAAGTATGAGCTGTGGATAAAGTTTATTTATCGACCTAGGTCAAGCTTCATATCTCCTGGAGCCTTTAGGGTGATAGAGCGTTTAATGGTCCTAATTCCATCAGCTGCAACTTCCATCTTCCAAATAAAAGTATTTTCTGGTCCAAGCTCAGGTTTGGGTTCATCCATATAGCTAATTTGCATAGCCGCATCTTCTGCTTGGGTTTGAGGCTCTTCTAATATAACTGTCACAGAGTTGGGGCGTTTATTCTCTATGCTATACAGCCAAGACCACTGCCAAGTTTGTTCCTTACCAATAAGTCCTTGTTCAGCAGTCTTGCGAGATTCTTCCTTGGTTTGCACTGTGACCAATGGATCTGCACCAAAAAACACCTCAACCTCATCACCCTTAGGTGCAAAAGATCCTTCACCAGTCATGACTCCATCAAGTAAAAATGTAGCTTGGCCTGCAGGGTAAAATTGATTTATGAGTTTATGTTTAGCACTTAACCACACTTTATTGCCGCTTACAAATGGTCTGGCAATACGCATAAGTGGTGCCTCCCACTTGTCTTGGGCAAGCTTGAGGATGGTGATGCCTTCCTGTATTTGATGAATATTAGGCATATGCCAACTTGCTAGAGTGGAATTGGGATCAAATGTTGCAACAGCATCATTAACAGCACCGCGAGCCATCATGAGCTCTGGCATTCTTTTAGCGTATACTACATTAGCATTGGCTTTACGTACTACCCATTGATTAAGTGGTAGGGGGGCTCGTTCATTACCTTGCGCTGTTGTAAGTTCTAGCTCTACATTTTTCCAATCAAGATCACTATTTTGTGTAATCCTTGCATGTAATTCCAAGTTTACAGAGTTATCCTTGGTATTGGCATTGATAAAGTATGTGGGAGTCCAAAAAGTATTAGCAAGGGTATAGGCGTAAGACACAAGCACTTCTGTGTCGGTTGGCAAATCTGTCTCGATACGTACGACATATTGCTGACTAGCTGGAATTTCTGTACTAAAGAGTTCTATTCTTTTTTTAGCCTGTGCTAGTTGACGCTCGGTGGCTGCAATGCGTGTGCCCACAAGAGCTAAGTCCGGATACAATTTTTTAGCGTTTGCACTGTTCACAGAAGCATTTTTATCCTTTAGTCCCTCAAGCATAGCTGACTCTTGAGCGCGTAAAGCTGAAAGTGCGCCCGCAAGAGAGTCATGCATTGACTCAAGGGTAACTCTTTGTTTTTCCATGGAACCTTGAGGTTTAAATGGTAACGCTTTTTCTATTGTCCAATATAAAACTTTACCTTGGCTTTTGCCTTGTTGCGTGGGTAGTAGTAATTGGACATTTTCTGCGGCTTGAGGGAAAGGGATAACTAATACCTTTTGCCCCTCTAATGAAAAAATCTTGGCCATGCATTGTGCATATACATGGGTATTTTGCTGATTAATTACTGCCTTATAAGGTATGGCAGGAATGCCGTTTGCTGTGTCATCAGCGCTTCGAATTTGGGCATCAATGGATACGTTCTTAGCAGCTATAACTGGTACGGCATATGTAAAGAAACAAATACAAAAAAAACAAATAATTTTACGCATTATATTATCCTCTTTCCACCTATCCAATGTGCCACCACGCGACCTTGCATGGTTTGGCCTAAGAAGGGTGTGTTTGAACTTTTAGAATAAAGGGTTTCAGGGCTTACAATCCACTCTAACTTGGGATCAAATAAAAAAAAGTTAGCTACATCATTAGGGGCAAAAGCATTATGCGGTAGGTTAAAAATTTCGGCAGGCCTTCTAGACCAAAGACGCTGTAAATCAGCTAAATCCAAAATTTTCTCTTGTACTAATTTAAAACTTAAAGCTAGCGCTAAATCAAGCCCCGTTAAACCATTGGGTGCTTCATCAAGGGGGCAATCTTTTTCATGTTTGGCATGTGGGGCATGATCTGTAATTAAAATGTCAATGGTGCCATCTTTAACAGCTTTTCGTAAAGCTTCTCTATCTTCTGGGGTTCGTAAGGGTGGGTTTACTTTGGCATTAGTGCCATATCCTATGAGTGCTGTATCATCTAGTAATAGATAGTGTGGACAAGTTTCTGCTGTAACCTTAACTCCACGCGACTTACCCCAAGCAATGAGATCTACAGCACGCTTGCAAGAAACATGTGCAATATGAACTGGTAAATCTAAATATTCAGCTAGTAGGATATCTCTTGCTACTTGCATTGCCTCGCCTACATCTGCTTGGCCTTTTACACCCAATTTGCTGCTCGTGAGGCCCTCGTTCATGTGAGTATTTTTTGCAAGTGAGGCATCTTCACAATGGTCAATAACTATTAAATTCAAGTCTGAGGCATATTCCATGACACGGCGCATAAGTTCGGTACTTTCCATAGAGTGCCCATCATTGGATATAGCCACACATCCTGCCTCTTTTAATTCTGATAAGGGGGCCATTTCTTTTCCTAAAAGGCCAAGGGTAGCCGCGCCTACCGGATATACATAAGGCCCATACGGAAAGGCTTTTTTAGCCGTATCATAAATAAAATTTGTAACAGAGGCATTATCATTGACTGGATTGGTATTTGCCATACACATTACAGCCCCAAATCCACCATGAATTGCTGCTTTAAGTCCAGATGCAATATCTTCTTTGTATTCATAACCAGGTTCACGTAAATGCACATGCGCATCAATGAAACTTGGAAAAAGCATTAAGCCACTGGCATCAAATACTTCTGCTTCATCTGGTATGGGTTTCATAGTCGGTGTCATGGTTATAATGTGCTCACCTTGCACATGTAAATTAACCTCGGTACCAAGGTAATTAGCGTTTTTAATACATAATATGGACATTATTATTCCTCATCAGTTTATTTGCTAAATTCAAATATATAATTAGTCCTTACGGTGGGCTAACAGATACAAAATAGCCATGCGCGTGGCCACACCAGATGCCACTTGATTAAGTACAAGGCTATTGGGATCATCTGCCACAGTAGCTGATATTTCTAGGCCACGATTCATGGGGCCTGGGTGTAGTATTTTTGCATCTGGCTTAGCTTGTATTAAATGCTCGGGGCATAAGCAGTAGCGGCGGGCATATTCGGCTAGAGAAGGCAATAATCCCGCTTGTTGGCGTTCCAATTGTAAGCGCAAACACATGACTGCATCCACGTTTTCTATGGCTTTATTTAAGTCATTGTAAATTGTAACTGGCCAATTTTGTACGCCCATGGGCAGAAGGGTGCGTGGTGCACAAATACGAATGTTGACGCCCAACATAGTCAACAGCTCAATATTTGAACGTGCCACACGGCTATGAGCTATATCACCAAGTATGAGTAGAGTCTTTTGGTTAAATTGCTTACCCCATATTTGACGTAAGGAAAAGCAATCTAAAAGAGCTTGTGTGGGGTGAGCATGCCAGCCATCGCCACCATTTACAACACTACATGATATTCGCTCAGCTAAATATTGAGCCGCACCACTACTGGAGTGGCGTATGACAATAATATCTGGCCCCATAGCCTCAAGAGTTAAGCTGGTATCTTTTAGGCTTTCACCCTTGGTAATGCTTGAGCCAGTTTTTCCAAGGCTAAAGGTATCTGCCGAAAGTCGCTTCCCAGCCATATCAAAAGATGTTTTGGTGCGCGTACTGTCTTCAGAAAAAAACAAAATAACACTCTTGCCTTTAAGAATGGGTACTTTTTTTATGGGGCGTTGGTTAATTTCCTGAAAGCTACTAGCTAAGTCCAAGATATGTTGTACATCTTCAACACATAGTTGGCTTATATCTAATAAGTCTTTGTGGTTCCAGCGATAATCTTTATGTTCCATAACATGCCTTTTTGGTCGAAAAAAAACCCCATTAATGGGGATAAAATATTAAAAAAAATTTTTATAACAAAGGTTTGGCATAACAAAAATCATAATTATATCCTTCAAAAAATTCCACACAAAAATGACTATACCTTGCTCAGGCAAAGGTGTAAAGAGAAAGAAGAGCAGGTAAAAAATATCGTGCACGTCTTGGAGGAGAAAGAGAAAATATGTTAATTTCACTAGGGATTTTCTTGCTTTGTGGGGCTGTTGCTGGCGTGTTTGCCGGTCTTTTGGGTGTTGGAGGGGGTATTATTATTGTACCTATTTTAACAGCTGTATTTAGTTGGATGGATATATTGCCAAATAATATCCATCATTTAAGTCTTGGTACATCTCTTGCGACTATTATGGTAACATCTATTTCAAGTGCACGGGCACATAATGCTCGTGGTGCTGTGCGTTGGGATATTGTTAAATCCATAGCTCCCGGTATTATAATTGGTACATTCTTAGGTGGCTTGGTGGCAGCTGATATCCCAGATGTATACTTAAAAGCTATCTTTGTATGTTTTATTTATTTTATAGCTGTGGACATGCTTATTGGTAAAAAACCAAGTGGACAACGGCAATTACCTGGGCGTGTAGGAATTAGCGTTGCTGGTGGTATTATTGGGGTGGTGTCAAGCTTTGTAGGCATTGGTGGTGGTACCATGTCTGTGCCATTTATGTCTTTTTGTAGTATTCCCATGCATACGGCAGTAGGTACTTCCTCAGCCATAGGCTTTCCTATTGCCTTAGCTGGTACTCTTGGTTATATTGTTGGTGGATGGGATGTAGCGAATTTACCTGACTTTACCTTAGGTTATGTTCATATGATAGCTTTTTTAGGTATTGCTACTGCTAGCTTTTTTACAGCTCCCTTGGGTGCAAAGCTTGCACATAAACTACCTGTGCAAACTTTAAAAAAGTTTTTTGCAATATTTTTGTTAGTAATAGCTACAAGGATGCTTTGGGGGATTATAGCTTAAATTGATAAAATTGTTGCAAATACTAAAGTGGAAGAGTAAAATCATATTTTAATTTTTAAGATTTGAAAACAAAAATATGGCTTTTAAAAGTTAAATATTGCTGCTACGGCAAAGTTATCTTTATAATACTAACATATTGTAAAGTAAAGCTTTTGAAAGAGTAGTCTGTGATTTAATAAATTAAGATTACTTAGTGTATTGAGCAAGAGCATTTAAAAATGGATGTATTAAAATCATGGTCTTAAAAAGCACGTACAATCCTAAGCTTGCTGAATCTGTGTTATGGAATTTATTTCTCATCACAATTGGCGCATTTTTATATTCCTTTAGTGTACAAGCCATAGCTGTCCCACATGGTTTTTTAGCTGGTGGTGTTATGGGGACATCCATGCTGCTTTGGTATAATACTGGCTTACTAACTGTACCCATTTGGTATTTCGCACTTTGTATTCCCATTGCAGTTTTTGGTTGGTTTCTTGTGGGGCGCATATTTTTATTATATTCTCTTTATGCTATTCTTTGCACAAGTGTTTTTGGTGCGCTTGTTTCTTTTGAAGTTCCAGTGGATAATGAACTTTATGCTGCTGTTTTAGCAGGTATTATTAGTGGTGCCGGCAATGGTATGATGTTGCGTTCTCTTGGCAGTGCTGGTGGTACTGATATTATTGCTGTAGTCATACGTGAACGCTGGAATATTGCCGTTGGTAAAACAAGCTTTATTATAAATGCCTGTATTTTTGTTTTAGGGGCTTTTACTGTAAAGCTTGATACCATTATTGTTTCTACAATTATGGTCTTTATTACGGCAAATACTTTAGAATATGTATTAAAATTGTTTAACCAGCGTAAGATGGTTTTGATTATTTCAGATCATGCTGAAGTTGTTTGCGAAGCTATTTTACTAACACATAGATTTGGTGCTACCTTAATTCGTGGTAAGGGTGGATATTCTGGCGGTGATAGGGATATTATACTTACCGTTACCAACAATATGGCTCTAAAACAACTAGAAAACTTAGTTTTTAATATAGATGAGCATGCAATTTTTATTGTGGAAAATACATTTTATGTGTCAGGTGGACAATTTGCACGCAAGGTGTATAAGTAAAATATTATGAGGTTTTTATATGTTTTTTCAAGGCTATAATACACGTCAATGCCAAACTAGTATAGCTTGCCCTGAATGTAAACAAAAGCTTGTGGCAGTTAAGGCTTGACGTGCCATTGTTATGCGTTGCGTGCAATGCCAAAAAGAGTTTGCGCTTAAAGATTTTGTGCAATACATGGATGAGAAGTTAGAGGCTTTTTTAGAGGCGAGTTTTTGTGACCGTATTTGATATGGTTGTTTTATTGAGCTTATGCCCGCTCAAAAGGCCATGAAAACTTTTTAATAATTATTTATTCTTGGCAAGAAACCAAAAATAATATATTTATTCACTAATGCCTAGTTGTTTTTGTGCAATATGGTGTAGGTGTATGTATTAACTGATTTTTAAGTTAAATTTCTTTTACACAGAGAGCTATTGTGAAAAAAACTTTTTTCATGTCTTTTCAATTTAAGGTTACCATGACCTTACTTATCCTTGTAAACATACCATTTATATTGGTTTTTTTTCTGGGCTTAAGTTTTGTGGAAGATGCATTAACACATGAAAAAGAAAATAAACTTATAGCTATTACACGTGTGCTAGATTCATTTTTGGGCCCTGGTGGCTTTCAAGATATTTTAGAAAAAAGTCAAAGCCTAAATCAACCGCGCCAAGAAAAAATCTTAGTATTAAATAAATATCTCCACGATATTACAGACAAAGTTGTGCAATCATCTGAAGGCCTTGGAGCTGGATATTACTCAAAAGAATTAGACGCAATTATTACCTACGGGCCTTCTTCAACATATGACTATACTGTGGGCTTGCCCATACCTGCTGAACATCCTGGGCGTAAAGTTATGGAGGAGAATGATCCAAGCATTGCACGTGGAACCATGGTGCGGGGTAATATACTTAATGCCATGCTACCTATTATTCGTGATGATAAAATAATTGGTTATATTTGGGCTAATGAGCTTGAAGCCGATGTGTCGGCCCAGCTGTCGTCTTTTGTACGTGATGCAGAATACATTATGCTGGTTAGTTTTATTATTTCTACTCTAGTTCTTGTTTTGCTATCACGCCGAACTGTTCGTGATATTGATAATGTCATAAATGGTGTAAAAATTATTCAAGAAGATTTGTCTTATCGTATACCTTCTCTCAAAGGTGAGCTAGGTGACGTGGTTACAAGCATTAATGACATGGCCCAAAACGTTAGCAAAGCTACTCAAGAAACTGAAAGAGCAGTGGCAGTTTTACAAAGTGTCATGAATAATATGGACGCTGCTATTATTGTATGTGACCCAAACACGCATAGTGTAGTATACGCAAACCCTTATGTTCTAAAGCTTTGGAATATAGAAGCTATAGGTGAAGATACTTGTTATTCTGCACTGTATAGTCGCAAACAGCCATGCAAAGATTGTCCTTTAGAGCATCTTTTTGAAGATGGTGTTCCAAGTTATGAACCCATTTATCGCGAAAAATATGATGCTAAGCTTAATCGAGACTTCCTCGTGGCAGATAGACTTATATCTTGGCATGATGGCCGCGTTGTGCATTTGCGCGTTGCTACAGATATAACTGATCGCAAAGCCCTTATAGCTGCTGAAACTGCCAATAAGGCTCAGCGTGATTTTCTAGCTCGTATGAGCCATGAAATACGTACACCCATGAATGGTGTACTAGGCATGACACGCCTAGCTATAATGGAAAATCCGTCGCCTAGTCAGCTGGAATATCTAAATAAAATCCAGTCATCAGCCTCGCTTTTGTTGGGTATTATTAATGACATTTTAGACTTTTCACGTATTGAAGCTGGGGCCATGACCATTGAGCAAAAGCCTTTTCAATTGCATGATGTTGTGCATAAAGTTTATGAACTAGTGTTGCCCAAAGCCCAAGATGCAAATACAGAAATAATTTTGCGCATAGATAATTCCGTGCCACAAACCATCTTGGGTGATAGTTTGCGCATGTCGCAGGTTCTTTTGAATTTATTGGGTAATGCTACAAAGTTTACTCAAAAGGGAACTATAGACTTAGTCATGCATGCAACAACGTTAAATAATAATAAATTACGATTGCATTGTGATGTCATTGATAGTGGTATTGGTATGACTGAGCAACAACAGAAGGAGCTATTCAAGCCATTTTCCCAAGCAGATACATCAACGTCACGCAAATTTGGAGGTACAGGGCTTGGACTTTCCATTTGCAAGGCTTTAGTTGAACTTATGGATGGTCAAATTAGTGTAAGTAGCGAGCAAGGCAAGGGTAGCACGTTCTCATTCTTTGTAGAACTTGAAGTATATGATCATACTCAATACGATTCTAGCTTGGAAGAAAAACCTTGGGATGATGTGCGTTATGATGGTTTGCGCTTTCTCTTGGTAGAAGACAATTTAGTAAACCAAGAAATTGCTCTTGCTGTACTTGAAGAGTTTGGTATTGAAGCTGATGTGGCTGATAATGGCAAGGAAGGTGTAGAAGCATTCATGAAAAATGACTATGCCTTAATTCTTATGGATATGCGCATGCCCATTATGGATGGCGTTGAGGCTACTTTAATTATTCGTGACAGCAATAAGCATGACGCTAAAAGTGTACCCATTGTTGCCATGACAGCCAATGCTATGGAAGAAGATAGAGAAGAAAGCACAGCCATTGGCATGAATGGGCATATAGCTAAGCCCATTGATATGGATGAAGTTAGGCGTGTGTTTTATGAATGCTTAGTTAAAAATAAGAAGAACAATTCTGACTTAGCTTAGAAAGTATCTATATATTAAGGTAATAAAAAGTAGGCTTAAGGCTGCAAATAGACAGTAACGCACAACACTAACCCCTACCTTAATGGCTATAAGTGCTCCTAATTGATTACCAATAATGCTGCCAATGGCGCATGGTATGGCAAGGGTATAAAGCACCACCCCCCCAGAAGCAAAGGCCACCAAGGCCCCCACATTGGATGCAAGGTTAAATACCTTTGTGGTTCCAGATGCATGCACAAGGCCAAGGCCTAGAAACATATGCAAAGCTAAGATAAAGAAGCTACCAGTGCCTGGACCAAAAAAACCATCATAAACTCCAATAATAACGCCAATTATACTAACAATAACTTTTTGCTTTTGCATAGAGATTTCAAAAGCATTGCGCATAGAAGTACGTCCAGATAGTAATGAAAAGACCAGACCAATTGGTAGCAAAAACGCCATAACCTTTCCAAGCACGCTACTCTCAACTTGTAAAGCAAGCCACGATCCAAGTATTCCACCACAAAATGATGCTATAAAACCATAGGGTACAAGATGCAATACTATTAATTTATTGCGTAAAAATGGCCAAACTGCAGTTAGTGAGCCTAGGGAGCTTGCAAATTTATTGGTACCCAGAGCAAAATGCGGTGGAATATTGACTAGCATGAGCGATGGTATAGTAATAAGACCACCTCCACCAGCTATGGAATCAATAATGCCAGCCCCTAAATATATGAAAGCACACAATATAATGGTTGATATTTCTAATTCCACGCTTACCTCAAAAGTGTTTAGTCAAATATTAAAAAATATGTCTTATGAAATTATAAGGGGCAACATATATTTACTATCTTAGAATGACAAGTGTTTATAACTTGCTATTCTTAGGTCAACTAAGCTTATAATTTGTTCAGGCATTTAAATGTTCTAGTTTAAAGTTACAAAATGTCTAGACATTTTTCTACTCTTTGGCATCGACTCTGCACTATTTGGGTATAGATTGAATAAATGCGGAAAATTTTTCCGCTTAAATTTTGGAAGTTATGCACTGTTTGGCCATGAGCCCCATTAAAATTGCTCCGGCCTGCGCAACATTAAGGGAGTCGAAATGCTTAAGCATAGGAATGTAAACCATTTGTCCACAACGTTTTGCAATTCCAGGTCGCAAACCTTTGCCCTCGTTACCAAGTACCAATACCGCAGGCAGGGGAAAATTTTGCACCATGGCATTGAAGGTTTCACCCTGTGCTCTAAGACCAGTACCAAGTACGGTAATGTCCATTTCCTCGGCCTCATCCAGAGCATGCCCCAAGTTTGTAACCGTCACAATAGGCAAATGCTCAAAAGCACCAGCCGCCGCTTTTTTGGCTGCATCTCCAAGGTAGGCACTATTATGCTTAGGCAAAATAAGTCCAACTCCACCAAGAGCATAGAGAGTACGCGCAATAGTTCCAACGTTTCCAGGGTCCTGCACGCTATCAAGAGCAATGATGAGCGGCAATGCCGCAGCACTTATGCCATCCCAAAGCTGGGCAAGGCTTGCCTTGGGCACCGCCCCAAGTCTAGCTATAACTCCTTGATGCTGAGCCCGACACATGGAGTTAAGAACTTTGGTATCCACCAAGGAAAAACGTATGTCTTGAGTACGACAAATGTCGAGCATGCTTTTGGTGTCGGCTGTGTGCAATCCTTTTTTGATGAAGAGTGTGTCCACACGGCTGGGATTAGTCATAAGAAGCTCAAGGACAGGTTTGAGTCCTGGCAAAAGGGAAATGTCATTCATAGTCGTATCCAATAAGGCTATAGTTAGGTTGAAGGTCAATGTTCATAGTATGTTATGTTTTTAAGATTATAGTTGGGGGGGATTATGTCAAGTAAATTCTTTTTATCTTTAAGGCAGCAATGGTTTAATGCAGCAAATATTACTTTTTTGTGCATGGCCTTGCTTGGTACTGGTTGTGCCAGTAAGAGCACGGATAATGATGCATATGCTGATAATGAAACTAGCTATAAAGAAGTTGAATTAAATGTAAAATTAACTGCTAAGCAAGAAGAAATATTTAATAAGACTGGTGTACTAGATAAAAATCTTCCTAGTAAAGCTAAACCAGCAGTGGCTAGGCAATATAGCCATTTTTTGAACAAAGGTCGCATTACCATGGCCAAATTTTCTCAACGCTCAGAAGATTATCTTGGTCATGCGCGCCAAGTTTTTAAAAAACAAGGCATGCCAGAAGAGTTAGCATTTTTAGCCATTGTAGAAAGCGGATATAATACTACAATTAAATCCCATGCCGGTGCGGCTGGAGCATGGCAATTTATGCCCTATACTGGTATGCATTATGGCTTGCATCAGGATTGGTGGATTGATGAACGCCTTGATCCATACGAATCAGTTGAGGCTGCTGCTACTTATTTAAAAAAGCTACACAGCTATTTTGGTGATTGGCTCTTGGCTATTGCCGCTTACAATGCCGGTGAAGGTAAGATTGGTCGCGCCTTAAAAGGAACCGGTGCCAAGGACTTTTTTACCTTGGTGGAGCGTAACTATAAGCTTGATTATAAAGCTCAACTGCGCAAGGAAACCATTGACTATGTACCTCGTTTTTTGGCAATTTGTAAAATTATGCGTAATTTAGATGCTTTGGGATTTGAAGATGTAAATATGAATAAGGCACCCAAGCATGCACGCGTAGAAACAAAGCCAGGTACAGATTTAAAAGCCATGTCCAAGGTGGTTAAAATGCCATGGAATGAGTTTCAAGATGTAAATAGCGCACACAAACAATATGTAACCCATGCCAGTAAGAGTACATATGTATATGTGCCAAGTCATAGCAAAAGTATTGCCAATGCTTATGCATCTAAGGGTAAGAGTCCTTATGCTTGGCAAACGGTTAAAGTGCCTAAGGGCGAAACGTGGGCCTCCATTAGTAAAAAATCCGGTGTCCCTGTAGCAGCTCTAAAAGCGTCTAATAGTAGTAGCTCATTACGCAATGGGAAAATACGTTTACCTAGCGGGCCTGGTGTAAAAATACCTAAATTCGATACATATCTTGCAGGTGGAAAGTATAAAGTAAAGTCGGGTGATACCTTATCAGGTATAGCAGCTAAGCATAAGGTAAGTACCAAGAGCTTGATGGCTGTAAATAATATTAGCGATGCTGGCAAAATAAGATCTGGCCAAACGCTTAAAATACCTACAAGCAAATCTAGCATTGCATCAAAATCAAGTAAGAGTAAGAAGCAACAAGTAGCGACTAAATCAAGTGCTAAAAAGTCAAATACCAAAAAATCTGGTGGCACAAAAGGCAAAACAACAGCAGTGGCTAAAGCTAAGACTCATAAAATTGCATCTGGTGAAACCTTGCTTGGTATAGCTCTAAAGTATGATGTAAGCACTAAAAGTTTAATGCAGGCTAATAACATTAGTAATGCTAGTAAAGTGCGTGCAGGACAAGTGCTGAAAATACCAGCTGGAACTACATCTACAGTAGCAAAGAAAGCAAAACCCAAAACCTATATTGTGAAATCTGGAGATACCTATTGGGGTATAGCACGCAAATATGATTTATCTACCAGTGAGTTGTTAGCTTTAAACAAAAAGACTAATTCCAGTAAGTTACGCGCAGGAGAAAAGTTGCTTGTATCTTCAAAATAGTAAAACATAAATTTACAAAAGCAAAAGGAAGGGCAATCCTATACCGTTAAATTTTAGACTTCAACACATGTACAATTTGTATTGAACACAAATTTGCAGTTTTTATATAAAAAATATTTAAAACAACTGTGTAAATCTTTAATTTCAATAGTATTGGGTTGGGTGAGGGGAAGTAAAATCATTTTAGTTGCTAAAAAGGTTTTCTTCCCCGCACAACTTTAGCTGGAAAAAATATATAGTACCCTTTGGCTTGAATTGTAGGTAGGCTTATATATAGTCGACGCTGAATAATATAATAACATTCTAAAATAGTATAATTTTATTGGAAAATAGTAATAAAAAAATTACCAGAAATAAGAGCATGGAATGCGAATTTCTGGAAATTTTTGAAGCTCAAAGGGGCTTTTTTTCAGTACCGACTATATAGATTTGTAGTCAGTTTAGTTTTCAAAAAATCATT
>CAYJLD010000065.1:0-12508 GCA_964371195.1 uncultured Desulfovibrionaceae bacterium
TGCGGCGCATAATATGCCCCTTGATGACGCTACTTTTATCTTGCACATCTTCAAGCTGATCAAATACTTGCATTCTTTTGGCTTTCTCAAAGGAAAGACTAATGGTGCCCTCATTTTCATTTTTACGCACCACAAAAACATCAACTCTATCACCCACTGCAACTACAAGATTGCCTGCTGCATCACGAAATTCATGAGTTGCGATCTGACCTTCAGATTTGAAGTTTACATCAACTAACACATGATCTTCGCCAATGCGAACAATCTCACCCTTTACAATGGAGCCTTCCTCCAAATCGCCAAAGTCCGTGCTAAGATAATTCTCAAGAGCACTTTCAAAGCTTACATCTGCTTCATGTCCGGTTTCTTGGTTTGCCATATTTACATAGCCTCCACACAATAATTTCCCTAATGGGGTCTGTGGTTATTATCAGAAACCTATTCAAAAGACAAGAAAAAACACGCCATTTTTTTGGTAAAAATAGCGTGTTAAATTGGGGCATTAAATTTATTTAAAAGTTATTCTTTATACTTTGCTTACTCAGGGTCAGACTTTTTAGTACTTTTACGCACATTTTTTAGTGCTTTATCCACATTATCCGAAAAAGTTCTCGATACTTCTTCAGCCTTCTCCTTAGCTTCATTCATAGTCTTACCTGCAACACCCTTAGCTTCACTAAGCATTTTTTCGGCCTTGTCTTTAGCTTCACTAAGCATTTCTTCAGCCTTTTTCTTAGCTTCAGCCATCATTTTTTCGCCCTTTTCCTTGGCCTCATTAAGCATAATTTCTGCTTGGGCCCTTAGGGCTTTTTCCTTGGCTTTTTGAGCTTCAATGGCTTCATCAACAAAATCTTCTGTATTGACTTCTTCATCAAACTCACCAGATTGCTTTAGCTTCTTAATTTCTTCATCGCGTAGTGTGCGGCGCAAAATCTTTCCCACCAAAGTCTTGGGTAGTTCCTCACAAAATTCAAAAAACTTCGGAACCTTATAATTTGCCAACTTGGTGCGACAATGATTAGTCAGCTCAGCAACAGTAAGTTCTTCTCCGCTACGTGGCACAATAAAAGCCTTTAACACCTCACCTCTTGATTGATGAGGTATACCAACTACTACAGCCTCAGCCACTGCTGGATGTTCATAAAGTACTTCATCCACTTCGCGCGGATAAACATTATAACCACCTACTATGGCCATATCCTTTTTGCGGTCCACAACAAAATAATACCCATCAGAGTCACGATAGCAAATATCACCAGTATAAAACCAGCCATCACGCATAGCTAATGCAGTTTCTTCATCATTATCCCAATAGCCAAGCATTACTTGAGGACCACGTACTATTAACTCCCCAAGCTCATTGTCTGGCATATCTTTTTGGCCTGTTTCCATATCAACAATACGAATTTCAGTACCTGGCAAAGCCACACCAACTGAGCCTTCCTTTTGTAATCCATAGATAGGATTAGCAGTAATACAAGGGGAGCACTCAGTTAATCCAAGGCCCTCTGTAATATTTGCCTTAGTTAATTTTTGAAAACGATCCATAGCTTCTTTAGGAAATGGGGCTGACCCAGAAATACACAATTCAATGCAGCTCATATCATATTTTGGCAAATCTTTTTGTTGCATTAAAGACATGTACACCGATGGAACACCTATAAAGAAGTTAGGGCGATATTTATCGATGGTGCGTAAAAGGTCTCTCGGTGTATAGCGTGGCACAGGTATGGATGCTGCTCCATAAACAACAGGTAAAACCACATTGCCTGCAAGTCCAAAAATATGGAAAAATGGTAAGATAGAAAGGAAAGTATATTTTTTGTCCTCTGGAGCATCGACTATATATCTAATAATTTGCAATTGGGCAGATATATTGTGATGCGAAAGCATGGCCGCCTTAGAAACACCTGTAGTTCCGCCAGTATATTGTAAAAATGCAAGGCTTGTTTTAGGATTTTTAACAGTTGCACTATAGCGCTCTTTAGTTTTTAGCAGGTTTTTCCATTCAACAATTTTAATCCCATCATATTGTAATTCGGGTAAATTGCCCTCGCGCTTGGCTTTCCAAGGCTGTAATATATTTAATGGGAATGCAAGGCCATCAGCAATGCGAGTAACAACACTAAGGCGTAAGTTTAATTTATCGTAAAGCTCAGAAATTTTTGGCCATAGCAAATCTAAAGTAATTAAAACCCGCGCTTTTGAGTCATGAAAATGATGCGTAAGTTCCTTTTCCATATATAGTGGGTTAGTCATTACTGCCACAGCCCCAGCCTTAAGCACACCCCAAATCGTTATCATTGTTTGCGGTATATTTGGTAGCATTATAGCAACACTATCGCCATCTTGCACGCCACGTAAACGTAAAGAAGCAGCAAAGGCCTCTGCTTGGTCTTTAAGTTCAGCATAGGTAAGAGAGTAATTTTGAAATATTATTGCTTTTTGATTAGGAAATTTTTTTGCAGCTTCATCTAAATAGTCCATTAAATTTTTTTCATCAAATATAATTTCAGGCTCTTGCTTGCCTTCAAAATGTCGCCACCAAGGTGTTTTCATTGTGCCATCGGGGTTCGTAGTCATGATAATCCTTCAAGTAAGAGTAGTGCAAATAATTTATAATGTTATTTTCACAGTTATTGTAAGATTTATTCTTAAAAGTGCATAAGCTTTAAGCCGTGAAATAATTTTGAGTATTATATCACAAAAATTCACTTTAAGCTAGTGCTGTTAAGTCGTATTCTGTACTTTCCACAATGTCGGCCTTTACCATACTTGCAGGACTAACCCCTGACCCACTTATATAGGTAATACCATCTACTTCTGGCGCTTGAAACCAAGCCCGCCCGCAGTGTAATCCTGGCCACTCTTCGTGTGGAGCATCAACCAATATATCCAAGTTTTTGCCGACGTACCCCTCCAATATTTCAGAACTTATTTCAGCTTGTATGCTCATAATTTCATCTTTACGAGCATTTTTTACATCTTCATCAATTTGGCCTGGCATTTGAGCGGCCAAGCTACCTTCCTCAGGAGAATAACTAAACACTCCCAGGTGCTCAAAACGAGTCTCTATAACAAAGTTGCGTAAAGCATTAAAATGTTCGTCGCTTTCTCCTGGAAAACCGACGATTAAGCTTGTACGTAAAGCAGCATGTGGCATATGGTGACGCACCAAGTCAACCACATGTCTTGGGTCTTTAGCAAAAGGGCGACCCATACGTTGCAAAATCTGCGGATGCGCATGTTGTAATGGAATGTCAAAATATGGCAATAAGACCTTGGATGCATCCTGCATAAACTCAAGCAACTGCTTATTAATTCCAGCTGGATATAAATACATAAGCCTTAGCCACATTAAGCCTTTTAAGGGTAGGAGCTTTTCAAGTAAATTTATCAAACCACGCTGCTGTCCCAAATCCTCACCCCAAGCACTTACATCTTGAGCAACCAAGACAAGCTCTTTTACCCCAGAATTTAATAGCGTTTGTGCCTCATCCACTAACTCGGACATGGCAGTGCTGCGATGTTTACCTCGTATACTTGGTATAGTGCAAAAGGAGCAATTGTGCCTACAGCCATCACTCACTTTAAGCCAAGCTGAGGCAACTCCACCCTGAATAAGGCGCCCCTTTGTAGTTTGATGCTTCAAGTTAAGAGCATATATTATTTGTTGTGGCCATTGCATGAGGTTAGCATTGGGTAGCCATAAATCCACTTCCGGCAATTCTTTTTGCAGCTCCCCCGCCCCATATCTTCCAACCAAACAGCCAGCCACAACCAAGAGTGGACGCCGCTTCAAGCCTTTAATATGTACAATTGACTCTATAATATGGCGTACCGACTCTTGAACCGCTGGACCTATAAAACCACAAGTATTAATAAAAACCACATTTGAGCGACCAAGATGGGCTACTATTTTTACATTAAGTCCAAGAGAACCTAAGGTATGTTCAGTATCTACGCGATTTTTAGGGCAACCAAGGCTAATGGGATATATATTTATGCTCTTCATATGTGCTTACATTTTATGCATTTATTATATAAAATGTCAACTAAGAGCTGCAATGTAATTTTTTGGAATTCCAGATCATTTACAGACTTGACGAAATGTACTTTTTACTGCCACAAGTATAATATAAATTAAAAGTAGTTAAGCATTGCTACCCTAACATATACCACGAGGCAATTATGCGAAATAATTTCATATTTATAATGTGCATTATTATGATAACTTCTTCATTTGCAAAAGCAGCACAAGTCAATCAAGTCCAGCCCAATACAACAATTGCAGCTAATGGTGCGCCTCCCCTGCAAAACACTACTGCAAAACCGGCAACTAATGATGCCATAGCTGGAATTGCGCCTGTACCTCCTCCCCCTACTACCAAGGAAGTTAAGGAGCAAGCCAAACAAGCCTATGCTCAGGGTAAGTATGCCAAGGCACATGAACTATGGCTAAGTCTTGCCAAGCTAGGGGATGGAGCCGCCATGAATAGTTTGGGCATATTGTATGATGGAGGTCAAGGCGTGCCCCAAGACAGTAAGGAGGCTTTAACCTGGTTTCGTAAATCAGCTGAGGCTGGTTATGCTGGCGGTATGAGTAATTTAGGGCGTATGCTTGAGCAAGGCCGAGGCACTGCAAGACATGTGGATACAGCAGCTGCTTGGTTTAGAAAGGCTGCCGATTTGGGTCAAGCTGATGCACAATATAATTTAGGTGTACTTTATGAACGTGGTGAAGGTGTAATTAAAAACAATAAACATGCGGCAGCGTGGTATAGTTTAGCTGCTGCTAATCAACAAGTTAATGCGCAAGCTCGTTTGGGGCATTTGTACCGCACTGGCACAGGAGTTGATAAAAACCTTGAGCGTGCAACTTTATTACTGTACGGGGCAAGCATGAATGGGCATGCTATGGCCAGAGAAGAGCTATTAGAAATGGCAAAAGAGCAATATAATAATAAATTACCTCAGGTTACACTGTTTGGTGCAGATTTAAGTGCAGCAAATGGAGTTGGGCGTGCTAAGATGCGCTCATCACTTGCTGTATCAAACGTTAAAGCAATACGTGAGGATATGGCTTATATATGTGATGTTTATGACTTACAAAACACTGTGCCCGGAGCTAATCAGATGGCAGCATGTTATGGTACTGTTGCCGCAAACCCAGCTGAGCAGCCCTTGGGATTTTTGAAAATTGATTATGTAGTAAATGATAAAAAACAAGCTGATGCCATACAGAAGATGGTGGAAAATCGCTTTGGACCACCTGCAGCGGGTGAAAATAATAATGGCGCACTTTGGAATTTAGGTTCTGTTATTGTGGCTACACAATATGTACCAGAATCAAAGCAGGTAGGGCTTATGTATATGCTACCAAGAGTTTATCATATGACTCAGCAACAAAAAATTACTCCATAACAGCTATTGCACTGAGAAAGAATAATTCAAAACACATAGGACACATCTATCGTTGTATTATTATAAAATTGCGTCGCAATACCAGCTTAATGACATTTTACAAAGCGCATCATATTTGTTATTTTTACGTTCACCAAAAGGAGAATACTGTGTCACATAAAGTTCAGAAAACTATTGCAGAAATTAATGCTAAAATAAAAGCTGGTAAGGCCGTTGTATTAAACGCAGCTCAAATGTGTGAAACTGTGCGCAAACTAGGTAAGGAGCAAGCCGCCAAAGAAGTGGATGTTGTTACCACAGGGACATTTTCCCCCATGTGCTCTTCGGGTATGCTATTTAATATAGGGCAACCAGAACCACCACTTATTCGGGCCACAAAGCTTTGGCTTAATGATGTACCTTGTTATGGTGGTATTGCTGCAGCCGATGGATATATTGGCGCAACAGAGGTAAAGGAAGGTGACACACTAAATGATCCATATCCTGGAACATTTGCTTATGGCGGTGCACATGTTATTGAAGATCTTGTGGCAGGAAAATCTGTGGACCTTAAGGCAGAGTCTTATGGCACAGATTGTTATCCAAGACGCACCTTATCTCGTAAGGTTACCCTAGCTGACCTACCCTTTGCTGAACTATTCAACCCTAGAAATTGCTATCAAAATTATAATGCAGCTGTCAATCAAACCAATCGCATTATTTACACTTATATGGGGCCATTAAGACCCAAAATGGCAAATTTGAATTTTGCCACAGCTGGGCATTTATCACCACTTTTTAATGACCCATATTTTAGGACCATTGGCTTTGGGACTAGAATATTTCTTGGTGGTAGCATTGGTTATGTTATTGGTTCTGGCACTCAGCACGTGGCTCAGCCAAAGCGTACTGAACGCGGCATACCACTTACTGCATCAGGCACCATTATGCTCAAAGGCAATTTAAAAACCATGCAAGCAAAATATTTGCGTGGACTTTCTCTGCATGGCTATGGTTGCACCCTGTCTGTAGGTGTTGGCATACCAATACCCATATTAAATGAAGAAATAGCATGGTTTACTGGCGTAGACAATGATGAAATCCTTATGCCTATTAAGGATTATGGACATGACTATCCAAATGGAGTGCCCAAGATATTAGCTCATGCACATTTTGAAGATTTAATGAGTGGAGAGGTAAACCTTTTAGGGCAAAATATAAAGACCGTCCCCTTAACAAGCTACACAATTTCATTAGAAATCGCGAACACGCTAAAACAATGGATCGAGCAAGGAGAGTTTTTATTGACTGAACCTGTTGAAGGTATAAATGCCGGCTAAAAGAATATAAACATGGAGAAAGAGCCCCAACATGCTCTTTCTCCAATTAAAATCTAATTAAAGATAAATTAAAAAAGATATTTAAGCAAAACTACTTGCAACAATTATCACTTTTTGCGTCTTTATCTGAGTTATCACACGAACAACCCCCTGAGCACTTACCGGACTTTGCGCTAGACTTTAATTTACAAAACACAAAACCTGCTGCTACTGCAATAATAATAAAAACTATAAAATCGCCCATATTTAATCCTTCAATAAAGTTTTTTTCAAAGACATATTAACAATAATTTTTTTGATAATGATTGTCAAACCTAAAATCAATTAGATTTGTCCACATCTGCATCATTAGGTATAGCTTTTAAAATTTCCCAAATCCTACGGTCAGATAGTTTATAGCGTCTAGCAAGCCTTTGTACAACCTTACCACTACTAGCACCCTTTCTAGTACTTCTAATAAATGACTTTACAATAACATCGTTGCGCAATTCCTTTAAGAATTTGTTACAATTAGGTACGTATAGTGCTGTTCCACCATAATGTTTTACCATTTCCAACATTTGCTTAGGGGTTAAAACACGGCGAAGAGGATGGCCTCTATATTTTGAATCTTTTCCAACTGGTGGCCACTTGGCCGGAACATTCAGACTACAACCACCATACCTTCCAATTATTCTAATTAAAATATCATCACTTTTCATGAGAGCTAAAATAGTACGCGCTGCATCCGGCAATCGATGGTAAAATTTCTTTGCTCTAGAAGATGTAAGCCGCTCTTTCAAGTTCATAACCCTTGATGTACTAGTCTTTGAGCATGTTTTCTTGCAGCAGCACTTTACCAATTTATTTTTTTTGCAACTACTATTATGGGAATTTTTCAATAGCACATAATTGCTTTTAGAATTATTCATAGCCACCCCTATATTTTAGCTAAAAAAAATATAAATATTACGTTTTCCATAGCAATGTTGTATTCGCATGCCTCTGCAAAATAATTGAACCTAAGCTTCGTTGAAATATTTTGAAATGTAAGGAAAACATCACCTCATTTATAACTTTTCTAACATTTGTTACAGTTGTTTCTATATAGATATACGGATAGTCACCATTTTGCAACATTTTTGTTAAGAAAAATACAATTTTTCTTTTATTTTTCAAATTAAACAACAATATTCACAAACTTTTATGTACTTTTTCCCATTTAAATAGCTATACTTCCTTATAAAAAATCATTTTATAATGTCTCTTGCAAAGAATTCTTTTTTTTTGTACTTTTTATAAAGCTTTTCTTTTAACTTAAAGTTTAACAATGATATATCTTATTACCCATTAGTCCTCATACTTAGTAGTAATCAAAGGAAAAAACATGGCCCATAGCGAGATGCAAAACTTTAGTGACCGTTTGCGTAAACAGCGAGAAAAATTGGGTATTCGAAAACATGAACTTGCCAAAAATGTTGGCGTGAGTCTCACAACAATACAACAATATGAAAGCGGACAAATGCCCAGAGGTGAATTTGCCGTACGTCTTGCTCATGAGCTTAATTGCTCACTTGATTGGTTGCTTGCTGGGCGAAAGGCAGACATTAATCATGAAATAAACCAGCAAGACCTTGTTCATTTACCAGTAGTAGAAGCCATTTTTGAGCCAGCAAGTGATGGTTTTGCTTTAAGGTCTTGTGCAAGAGGTCACTATGTATTTTATGCTGACTTTTTGCATGCTAAGGGTGATCCGTCAAAAATGGTTCTTTTGCGCGTTATGGGTGACAGCATGCAACCGCGTATACTAAATAATGACATGGTATTAATTGACCAAGGCCAAACTAAGCTTATGCCAAGTCAAATGTATGCCATTAACATAGAAGGCATGGTTTACATAAAACTTGTAGACGCTGTTCCGAGTAAGCTACTGCTATCAAGTGTTAACCCTGCTTATACTCCCATTGAGTTAGATATTAAGATGCAAAGTTCCATAAATATCATTGGTCGTGTAATTTGGCTTGGGCGAGATTTAAGCTAGCAATTTATAATGTAAAACTTTGCTTGCTTGCTAGTACAAAGATACCATCTTCGTATTGACTTTTTCTTGCTTGAAAACAAGCATTAGGTATTTTACCAAGAGTCTCAAAGCCAGAGCGTGAAGCCAAACGCCAAGCATGAGCATTACTCACAGGGCAAAGGCCAATGACACTATCGCAAGGGGCATGCTCAAACATCCAAGCTAAGGCCCCTTTGCTCATTATTGGGGCTTGCGAAAAATGTGCACGAAAGGCTGTAAAATCAAATTTCCAAGTGCGCCCATGCCAAGGTTCAAACCACGCAATGCCACAAAGATCGTTGGTGGTATGTTGTTTTGCATGGTTAGCCACACAGCATAAAAGCCAACCCTTATGGGGTGCACTTATGTCTAGCCATTTATCAATGCTTGGATTTTTTACACTATGCATACATGCACCAAGTAATTTTTCATCTTGCATGCGTATAAAAATTTCCTCACGCATCTTTTCATAATTTTTTGGTAAAACAAAGAAAGTATAACTCATGCATGACTCCAAATATTATAATGCGTTTTAGCACGCAGGCCTGCTTGTGAGTCATGCGGCTTAAAACCTAGAACAGCATAGCGCAAAGCATCAGCTGCATGACTTGTCCAATCATGTAAAGGGCTAGAAGAATAAACTTCTTGTCTTGGTCGCCACTGTCGTCGATACTGGCGCAAAGCGCGCAAACCATGAGCGCAATTGTTAGCATCAAACCACATGCGTGGTAATGCAGCCCGCAAAGCATTAATGCCATCAGCTAAACTCAATTGTGGTGCAACATGAAATTTAATACCCAATTGCTTAGCCATTTCAAGGCGGCTTAGCCCTGTACCAAGCTCACGTACTCGTATGTCATGTGGGGCAATATGCATGCCATAGACATAGGGTTTGGATTGTAAAATATGTGCATAATGTGCAAGCCCTTGCCCACTATCTTCTACATATTCTAGCACTCTCCACTGCCCACCACTTTGCACCTGAAAAAACCAAATGCCTGTTGCATCGTCCATGCCTAAATCCCATGCTGTATGTACTGGTAACTCAGGAGCATAAGGAACATTACATAGGCGTGCATTTTGCTCTAATTCTTCAATACAGCCAGCATAGTAGGCCCCACGCACTGCGGCCGCAAAGGAGCATTCAAACTCTTGTAAATAATCTTCCTTGCTCATGGATTTTTGAGCTGCCAACAACTCTGCTGCATCAATATAGTTGGTTTTGGAAGCAGGGAAGCAAAACCTTGACCAAAGCCTTGTATTTTCATCAATACCATGATCAAGATTTTGCCCACTTTCTATATTAATATGGGTTGATAATTCATCCTTACCTGCTTCCTCCCATACATCATGTAAAAGATTATCCACCCCATTTGGGGTTCCACAAAACAGAGCTCGTCCTTTTCTGTCAGCAAGCATGGGACGTAAAATGCGAGTCCAAACTTGCCTTGGCATATCGGCTGGCTCATCCAATACTACATCATCCAAGTATAGACCACGTAAGGCATCGGCATTATCTGTTCCAAAAAGCCTTATGGTTGCACCGGTTGGAAAAATACAACGCAACTCAGATTCTAAAAACCTTGTATTAGGGATAGCTCCTGCAAAATGCTTTAAGTAATCCCAAGCTACACTTTTGGCTTGACCCAAATATGGGGCCATATAGGCTGCACGCCAATCATTACAATGTGAACGTAAAGCCTGCCGAATTAAATCATTTATGGCTGCCACTGTTTTTCCAAAACGCCTATGACAAAGTAGCACACAAAAGCGCGTGCGCTTGGTGTGAAACTGCCATTGCAAAGGGCGTGGTATATATGGTATGGTGATAGTATTTTTCACAATTTTATTCCGAACTATTGCTTTTAACTTCTTCTTGTTGCAAAGCAGTTATATGACTTGGCGGTGGCCCCCAAACCACCACTAGCTTACTTTCTTCACTTTTTTGGCCTTTAGTATCGGGGGTCAAAGCTGCAATCATTGCATGCAATTCCTTTATTTCCTTTACTAAATCAATCCCTTTTCCTCCAACTTCTGCCTCAGCTAAGCCATGAGTAAGAGCCGCAAGACGTGTTTTTAAGGCCTTTTCTAAGGTAGATTTAGTATAGCTAATGCCCTTTTTTTGTGTCATTACTCACCTGCTAAGTTGATGATTGATTAGCACGCAATATGCTTTCTTGGCGGTCACGATCATTAACGCGATCTGTAGCACGCTCGGTGGCACGCTCAACTCTTTCAATGAGCCTGTCTAAACCTGTTATTCGTGTATTGATTGCCTTAATATCTCCGCGTAAACTTTCTATATTGGCAACCAAATGGGCAATAGTAGTTACATCAGGAAGCATATTTATACGCTCTTCCAAGCCAAGCAAAACACCCTCATGCTTGCTCAATCTTGAATTATATTCTTGCTGTATTTGCTGAACTTGCTCTACATGCTCAGCATAATCCTCTTCACGTACAAAAGCTTGACGCACACTCCACAAAGCCCAAGCCAAGAGTCCTTGAATAATCAACACAATAATTGGTGTCATGGAAAAATTTTGTATAATCATACAACACTCACAATATCAGTATAAATTATTGACATTTAAATATTTCTTTCGAGCACAGATAGATGTTCAAGCAATGCCTGACAACGATTTTTCCAGCCCTGTAAGAATGCATTGAGGCTATCATTACTGCGGCATAAGCTAATATAAAAATTAATTCTTTGCCGCACAGCCATTCGTGCCGCATAAAAATCAAGGCCAAATTCTTGTAAGGATACACTTAGGCTAATAGTTTTGGGTCCACAACGCCCATCCACCTTAATGGCTTCAAATTCATCTAAGTGAGCCTCTCCAATTACATTTAAAACTTCTTGAAAAATACGCACAGCTCTACCCGGCCCCATATTGACCGCACTATCATACAGCACCACCCCCAATGACAAAGGCAAGTTGTCACATCCTAAGGGGTCCCAAAAATTTTCGCGCATAAGTTTAGCGGCTTGCTCCTTGGTACAAGCTCTAATATCCTCAGCATCAATGACAGTATCTGCATTAAAGTCATAAGGATTATCCCATGCATTACTGCCATCACAAGTTTTAGCTTGTTCTTGGCATTGCTCCTTAGTTGATTGAGCCAATTGTTTTAGAAAGCGCAGGGAAATCCCGTGATTTGTAATACCACCAGGATCACTTTTATGATCAACAAGTCCACCCTCCCAAAGGGCAGTAAATTCATGTGCCAATTCAAAATGCTTAGTCATATTCACCTCGATTTATAAATTTAATCTTGGTGCATCATGCCTATTTTGCAACGCGGCGTAATACTGAAGAGTTTCACATAAATTTATGTTGTATTATTGATGGTTAAGATGATTTCAATGGAAAATTTTACACTAAAAAAATTTGGCAGTATATATTATATATATTATAAACAAAAAACTAATTTAATATTTCGTAATACATACTACACAATGAAAGTTAATGATTTAATATCACTACACTATATTTTAATAGATTAATTTTTTTCTGTATTAATACACAGTCATCATACTGCATTGATATATTAAATATATAATCTACCTATAACTTATTTAGTGCATAGAAAAAATTTATTTTTACATTAACCGACGCTGAAAAATATAATAGCATTCTAAAATAGTATAATTTTATTGGAAAATAATAATAAAAAAATTACCAGAAAAAAGAGCATGGAATGCGAATTTCTGGCAATTTTT
>CAYJLD010000066.1:0-12480 GCA_964371195.1 uncultured Desulfovibrionaceae bacterium
TGCGCCGCGTAAAATAAGCCAGAATTAACTTCTGGCGTTCGCAAAGCGATATTTGGAGCGGGCGTGCCTTTTTAGAAAAATGCGTGAAACGCGTTTTTCAGTACCGACAAAAATAAATAAGGCCCTCACATATATTGTAAGGGCCTAAAGAAATCTGTTTTATAAACAGTGCTTATTACTGGGCTGGTTTAGCTTCTGGACTTTTGGTCTCAGTAGTTGGCGCTTCAGTAGCTGGGGCTTGTTCCTGACTCTGTTCAGGGGCAGGAGTTTGTGTAGTAGCTTCTTCAGCCGCAGGTGCTTGCATAGGGCTTGGAGTCATTTCTTCAGCAGGAGCTTCAGGTGCAATAGCTTTGAACTCTATCTTGACCTTGTTCATCTCTGCAATGATTTCATCAGTCAAACTAAGAGCTTGACTATAGGATAGGGCCACTTCTGCACCTACAATAATATCAATATTTTTACTCATGCGTAATGCATCAATACTGCGCTGCATGCTATCTTGAAGTAGATTAACTACGTTTTGTTCTTCGGCTCCAATGCGCTGTTGAAATTCGCCATACATGGTTTGGATTTCTTGTTGTAAGGCCACATTTTCTGGATCGTTTTGCATTTTTTCTTGCAATTGAGTTAATTGACCTTGCATTTCAGTTTGAATGCTTTCAAGAAACTTAACCCCAGCCTTTGCAGGTTCACTTTCTCTAAAAACACGAGCTGTATCTATAACACCAATTTTAGTAGGTTCAGCCGCCGGTGGAGCAGGTTGATTGCATGCACTTAACAGGCATACAGTTAGTATTAATAAAATAGCATTCCTAAACATAATTCCCTCTCTTGCTAGTTAAATTTTACATAGTATTTTGATTTAAATATCTATAATTCTACAGTTTTAATTATAGTGTAAGTATCTGATACCACGTTGATTGCAGTAAAGTCTGAATTTGTAATATGTTTTCTCAAAAAATTCAAGTAATAAACTTATAAATAAAAATTTATGTTCATATCTAATTTGCTTATAAAATTTCTTCAAATCGAGCTTGTCTGTCTGTAACTTTAACCACATAGGCCCGAGTCTCTGCTATAGGTAAAACCTTAGTTAAGCGTGTATAAACTTCGTGGGCATCGAGTTTGTTAATGTTATTAATGGCGTCTTGTGGACCACTACCAAAAAAGCGTATTAGGCGTCCAGGACCCATATTATAAGCGGCAAGTGCACAGTATATGCGTGAGTTATTGTCTTTAATTCCACCAAGGTGGCGAGTCAACAAGAGGTGCATATAGGTTGCACCAAATAAGATATTGACTTCTGGGTTAGATAGATCATCAAGAGTCATAACAGCACTACGTCCATGTAAATATCTATGAACTTCTCCACCAGCTGTGCTTGGCAGAAGTTGCATTAAGCCCATGGCAGATTGCGAACTTACCAAGGCAGGGGAAAAGTCGCTTTCGGTTTGGATAATGGCAAAAAGCATGGCTTCGCTTAAGTTAAATCGTTTAGCTGCTTTGCTAACTAGGGCTCTGTAGCGTTGGATTTTTGCCTTGGTGCTTTCATTGTTAGGTGGCGGGGTGATGCTTGCAATAAGGTTTTGATGCATGCGGTCAAGGCTTGCTTGTTCTATAGAGCAAGATAGGGTACTATTTTTTTCCATAACCCAGCGCAAGGGTGTGCCTTCAACGCTTAATGCTTCACCATAACTAACCGGTTGTACAATATTTAAGCTTGCATGTTCATTTGCAGGTAAGCTATGAATTAGTGAAGCAAAATTTGCTCCACGTTCGATGCTTTTTGTGCCGTGTATAGTGTGCAATGTAATTGTATTGTTAGAAAAATTTAACCATTGGCTTACACTTTGTTTGTTTGTGGTATGAGTATCTGCACTAAGTACTTTGGTACTAATGGGGGCGCGTAGGCTCCAGCTAGAATTGTTAGTAATGGGAGTTGGCATATCATCTGGGCCAAGTTGTACTACTGTGGTAGAAACATGGCGGCGCACTGCAAAGCCTTCGCGTTGTGGTACAAATCCAGCTATAAGTACCAAGACCATTAGCGCTGCACTGGTATAACACATGTAATTGTAGGGTTTTTTCATAAAGCTCATAATCATTTTCCACTTCCTTTAGTTACCTGTTTTTATGGTAACAAACAGAAGATGCATTGAGTATGCTCTTCTTGGGGCAACTAAGCAATAAAAAATCATGCCTATTTATTTTTTACTAGTTGCAAGTTCTTTGCCATATTTTATATCTATCGGATTTTTAATTAAAAAACTTTATAGTTTGCTTTTGGTGTCATTTTATTGGTTACATCTTTTTATAAGGATTTAAGCGTTTTTCAAAATAACATTACTTGACATTGCTAACTAGGGCACATATTTATCATAAATACACTGGAAATTAAATGAAAGCACCACCTATTGCACCACAAAGTCCATGGTTGGCACCCCTGGCAGGTTATTCTGATTTAGCATTTCGGCTTTTGTGCCGTGAGTATGGTGCGCAGGTTGCTTGTACAGAAATGGTTAGTTCTAAGGGGCTTATGTATAATAGCCCAGGTACAAGAGAATTATTACAAACTATATCCAAGGATAGCCCCTTGGTGGTCCAGCTTTTTGGCTGTGATGTTGAAAGTTTAGAAAAGTCTATTGTTTTATTATTAGAACAAGACTTTTGCTTTTTTGATTTAAATATGGGTTGCTCTGTACCTAAGGTTAATCGAAGCGGTTCTGGTTCTGCCATGCTTAAAGATATTGAGCAAAGTTTGAAGGTGGCTAAGGCCATGCTTAAACTTGTTCAGCCAGGTCAATTGGGCTTTAAGATGCGCCTTGGTTGGGATGATAATAGTCATGTATTTGAAGATCTAGCTTTGCGCTTGCAAGATCTTGGAGCGGCTTGGATAACCTTGCATCCGCGCACAGCTAGGCAGGGTTTTGGTGGTAGTGCTCACTGGCCTAGTCTTGCAAAGCTTGCCGCTCAGTTACAAATACCACTTATAGCTAGTGGAGACCTTTTTTCAGCTAAGGATGGGGTTGATTGTATTTTACAAACTAAGGTTCAAGGTGTAATGTATGCGCGTGGAGCTATGCAAAATCCAGCTATATTTAGAGAACATACAGCACTTTGGGATAAGCAATCTCCTATAGCTTTAGACCCTAAATCTTTATTGCATATGATTAGGCGGCATATGGAGCTAGCAAGGGCATATAGCCCTTCTAGGGTGGGCCTGTTAAAGATGCGCACCTTTGTGCCACGCTATGTTCATCATTTTCATGGGGTGCGTGTACTGCGTCAGGCCCTAGCTACATGTGAAGATTGGGAACATTTGGATAATATTTTAGAGGAATTTTTACAAAGGGCAGAGCAGTATTCATGAAGATAATTCGTGCAAAAACAGCAGGCTTTTGTATGGGGGTTGCTCTAGCCTTACAAAAACTTGACGAAGCCCTTGAGCAAGCTAAGGTACAAAATAAGCGCATGTGCACTTTTGGGCCAATTATCCATAATCCACAAGTGCTTAGTGACTATGCATCACAAGGGGTACATTGTATTAATCATGCTCATGAAGCTTTAGCCAATGATTGTGTGATTATACGGGCGCATGGTATTACCAAGCAAGATGAGAATACATTAAAAAATTGTGGTGCAACAATTATTGATGCAACCTGCCCTAAGGTTAAGAAGGCACAATTAGCCATTGAAAAAGCAACGCAAAATAAGTCAACCTTACTGCTATTTGGAGAGGTGGACCATCCAGAAGTGCGTGGTCTTGTTTCCTATGCTTGTGGTGATGCTTTTGTTTTTGATTCACTTCATGAATTACAAGCTATGGGGCTTACCCCGAAAAGCAGCTATGTGTTAGCTTCACAAACGACACAGGATCAACAGCTTTTTGCACAAATTGAGCAATATTTAAAGACAAGTTTAGACTTTTTACCTGTTTTGGCTACCATTTGTCATGCTACATCTCAAAGGCAAGAAGAAATTATGCGTATAGCTAGCAAGGTAGAGGCGGTGGTAGTAGTTGGTGGTAAGGAGAGTGGAAATACGCGCAGATTAGCGGATGTGGCCGCTTCAAAAGGTGTTTTCACTTGGCATGTAGAAACAGTTGATGAGTTAAAAAATGAAAATTTTAAACAAATATCAACATTAGGCCTAACGGCTGGCGCATCTACACCGAAAAGACTTATTGATGCTGTACATATTTTTTTGGAGCAAGTGTCCTAGCTTGGCATATGTCTAAAATTGATTTAGCTTATCAATAGGGTACGCTTTAAAATTTTTGGTAACTTTATAATAGCATCATAGCTACTCTTAAGAGGGAATTGTTTATGGCGCAGACTAATATTTTACTTGAAGCTGGAACCAACGAGCTTGAAATTGTAGAGTTTTTCATTGAGGAAAAAAACTATGCTGAAGACGGCGTAGCACTTGATGAACCATATCGTGGCTATTATGGTGTAAATGTAGCTAAAGTGCTTGAAATTATACGCATGCCTAAGGTTACAGAATTGCCAGAAGTACAGCATCCAAGTGTACTTGGTGCGTTTAATTTGCGCTCTCATATTATCCCACTAGTAGACTTAACTATGTGGCTTGGCAAGGAACATGCGCCTTCAAATGAGGAGCCAAAAACCATTGTGACAGAGTTTAACTGTGTTACAACGGCCTTTATGGTGTCTGGAGTTAATCGTATTCATCGTATTTCTTGGGAAGAGGTGGAAGCCCCAAGTGCATATGTTTCCCAAGTTTCTAACTATACTGTTATTGGTGTGGTTAGGCTTGAGGGACGTATTGTTTTTTTATTGGATTTGGAAAAGATTGTGGCAAACCTCAACCCATCGCTTACCTTGCGTCTTGATGACTTAGGCGAAGAATTTAACTCCGAAACTCGCTATCGCGCCTTGGTGGCAGATGACTCAGCTCTTATTCGTGAAATGCTACGTGACCTTTTGGAAAAAGCAAATTTTGATGTGGAAGTGGCAGAACATGGTGCTGCGGCTTGGGATCGTTTAGCATCGTTTAAACAAAGAGCTGAGGAAGAAGAGCGACCTATTACTGATTTTGTGCAGGTGGTTGTTTCTGATATTGAAATGCCTATGATGGATGGGCATAATTTAACTAAGCGTATTAAAGAAGATAGCATGCTTTCTAAATTACCTGTTTTACTATTCTCCTCTCTTATTACTGACAAATTGCGTCATAAGGGTGATTCTGTTGGGGCTGATGATCAAATTTCTAAGCCAGAGGTTACCTATCTTGCAAAGCGTGCACTTGCCCTTATTCGTGAGCGTGAAGAAAAAAGCTAAACTGTAGATTTTTAGTATATAATATAAAAGCCCAAATGCATTCACTGCAAATGGGCTTTATTTTTTTAAAAGTTTTTGGGGGAACAATTTGTCCCCCCAAAAAAACTTGCACAATTAATCTTAAATACAAGCCATTTTAACCGCTTTTAGCTTGAGGTGGGAAAGGAATATTATTCTGACCATAGGCTGCATGGGCCTGCCTTCTGCCGGCAGTGTTAGGAACAGGGGCAGCATTGGTGCTTATATGTGCGGAGCGTTGGTTTAAGCTTGCATCAGTATTAAGCTTTGCAGCAATTTGGGCAGAGAGCTTTCTTGCCTCTGGGGTTGTAATAATTTCAGCATAGGCACTACGTAAACCATGTAAAATATCAGCTACATTATCAAGCTGTTCCACATTCATTTTAAGGTTAGCTTGTAATAAACGTGTTGTACAAAGGAAGTATAGATTATTTAAATTTTCCGCTAAGGTTCCGCCTTTTTCTAAATTAAGAGTACTTGATAGCTCATTGACAATGTCAATAACTTTTGAAATGAGAATGCCTTTGGCAGCATAGTCTTTTTCAATCATTTTTTCTCTTGCCTGTTGTAAAAATTTAAGAGCACCGTCATAGAGTAAAAGGAGTAATTGTCCTTGATCTGTAGTGCTGACCTCTGTTTGAAAATAAGCTTGTGCTGCCTTATTCATAATATCTCTTTCCCCTGTTTATATGTTGAGCCTTTGTAAGCGGTACAATGGCTCTATTCTATTTGCTTTACCGACCTATCTCATTAGCCAAGTTGGGCTAATTGTTGATTAAGGCTATCCATATTACTATTATACGTTCCAAGTAGAGTATCAAGTCTTGCATACTTCATGCGTTGATTATATTCCCAGACTTCTAGTCTATCTAATTCATTGCCAATTTGATTATCAATACTGTCAATTAAGTCTTGATAATTATCTTGAGCAATCATTAATCCACCATTTTGCTGACCAATGGTTGGATCACTTTCGCTAGGAGCATAGAATTTTAATTCAGCTTCAAAAAAACTTTCCATACTAGGCACCATTCCGCGTTGAATGGAAACAGTACCAGTTTTTTCAACCCCAGGTTCAAGGTCATATAGCGTAATACTAAGACCAGATGCTGGACCAGATCCGCCAACGGTATAGACATTGGAATCAGCAGAACTGCGATTGGCTACTTCTCCGCCAATTGTTACATTAGCACTGCCATCAGGATTGACCGTATACACCACATCATATGTACCAGCTTCTGTTATGCCAGCAATATGGTTTGCATAACCAAAGTCACCACTAGATGTAACACCTGAATCTGAGGCGGCAAAGAAGTTAATTACATCATCAAGATTATTGGCTAAATAATTATCAAATGTTTCTTGATCTAGTATTTGTAATTCTTCCACCGAGCTTGATGGAGCTATGGCAAAAAGACCAAAGTTTGGGTCTTCTACATCAGTTACGGTTTTAATTCCCATTTGTGATAGAGTTGCAATTAAATCTCCATCAAAAATATCATCACCAGTAATGGTTTGAAAACCAGCTGGCGAACCAATCATGGAGTCTTTTAAGCGTGAGCTAAAGCTACGCACACTATATTCACCAGTTAAGGCAGAAGAGGTGACTGTGCCTTCTTCATTGTAAATACTATCTGGCTCTTCGTTAATGGCAGTTAAGTCCTGTACTTTTAATATGATGGTATTTATGGCATCAAGAAAAGTTTGGATATTTGCTTTAACTGAGTCTAAATCAGAAGCAATGGTAATCTGCGCTTCGCCAACACTTTTTAGATTTAAGGTTACACCTTCAATGACCCCACTAACCTCATTGGTGCTTGAGGTAATGGTTTGTGCAAAGTTATTTAGAGTAAATTCTGCATTCTTGGCTTCTTGCACAACCCAGCCGTCAGAAGTTGTAATTCGTCCACTAAAATTGCTTTGTATATCAAATTCGCTGGAACTGGAACTAAGCGAGCTTATACCATTGATAACCATTTTCCCACTAGTAGCGTCAATTTCAGCAGTTACACCGCTACCTGCTGGTGATTGATCCTCAATGGCTTGCATCATGGCATTATAGCTCATGCCAGTATTCACAGTAACTTGATATTCATCACCAGCATCATTCATAATATTTAATGTAAATTCATGAGGAACTATGCCAGCCTGTATGGCATCGGTTGCAACACCATTAGTGGAATAAGCATAGCTTGGTTCTGCAGAAGCTAAAGTTATGGGCACAGGACTACTTACAATGCCAGTAATACCTGTGAAGTTAAGTATAGAACTGTCAGCACCATCTGTTTCATAATCAATTTGAACACCTTCGTGCTTACCAAGCTCAGTTAAAAAAGTTTGCATGGTACCATCTTCTGTCATGACCACATCAAAATTATTGCCATCAGCATCTATAAAGGTATAGGTACCGGCAGTAACTGGTGTTGTGAGATCGCCAGCATAAGTACCGCTCATCTTAGGTGCTATTTCTAAGGGGGTTTGTGCGACACCATCAATGGTGGTGGTTAGCTCTTGGATACCAGTTAAGGTCATTTTTCCATTGGCAATGGATGCAACAGTGGACCCTGCCGCAAGATTTAAGGCATCCACCAATTCTTGCTGGGTGGCGTCACCATTTAGAGTAACCCTAGGGGCAGCAGTACCATCAGCTAATATCATATCATAATCAAATACTGCCGGAGTTTGGTTGTTGCCTATATTTTGAGTACCATCAATGGTAGTATATGACTCCCAAACGCTAGGAGTTGCAGGAGTGCTACCACCTCCAAAACCTACCAAGGACGAAGGATGAATTTGTAAATTGGCATCTTGGCCGGACTTTGTGCCAGCAATTTGAAAGGCATAACCCTCAGCGGTGGTAATAATTTGCATTTTTACGCCTGGGTTAGTCTTGTCTTCATTAATCATGTAGGCAAGGCCTTCAAGGGTGGTATTTTTAGGAACATCAATGGTGTGGGTTTCACCCCCATAAGTATAAGAAAAAGTAGTATTATCACCAGGGTTGATGTTGGCTGTTTTGCTAGCATAAGTGGTAGTAGAAGCCCAAATAGCATTACTCGCAAGCTGTTTAACATCCACAGTAAATGTACCATCTACAGCTTCAGAATCTGCCGTGGCACTTGCTACGGTCTCATCATTACTAGAGGCAAGCTTTAATAAGAACTTGGATGGGCTATTAATTTGAGTCAAAGCTTCTTGAGATTCACGCACAGTATTAATGAGGTCAGTCATGGCGTCATAAGACTCCATGGCCACCTCACGTGAATCTTCTAAGTTATAGAGGCGAAAAGACTCAAGCTCTAGTAGTTGATCTACAAGCTCCGTAAAGTCTGTACCACTTCCAATACCGGAAAATGAAATACCGCCAGATATGCTATTTGACATAAAATTACCCTCATGCGGAAGTTCTTGCCCATATATAGGGGCTACAAAACCTCATGCAAGAAGTGTGCTAGCAATGTGAGCAATCTATAAATTACTCTACCATAAGCCTTGCAAACACCTTACTTATACAATTTTAGTATTAATTTGCTAGTGGTAGTATTTTCATAAAAACCATCACCAACATATTGTATAAGCCTTACAAAATATTGTTCGGGTTTTTTTAAAAAAACTTGAGATGAAGTAGAGTTTTTTTAGATAAATTTTGGAGTAGCTAAACTATATGAGAATGTTGTTTAAAAACCCCACCTAAGCTTCATGCCCATGCCAACTTCAGAACCTTGGGGGGGGCCGTCATCATCGAGAGGTGTATTAATATTTTCTTGTAGGTGTAATTCTGGACCAGCAGACATGGTAAAGTTACCATCCTCAACCATATGGGCATATGCTCCAACCACACTACGCTGAGAGTTGAGCACAGTTTCATCAATTTTTACCGGTTCAGTTATGGTTGGTCGCCAAGTGGATTCATCCACAATGGGTTCGCCATGTATGGCGGTGTTACCAATAGTTATGGGTTTATCACTAAGCTTGCGCTCATATTCAGCAATACTTTTTAGCTGACTTTTAACGCCAGCACGCGTGTTGGCACCAATCTCAGCATTGTTTTGGGAGTTAACCTTAAGGTTTTGCTTAGAAGAATTGGTGGCCTTTTGGGGAATGCGCCTACGATTTAGCTCTTGCATAGATGTTCCCTGCTCCCAAAGCTCACCCTTACCACTAAGTGGAGCGCCTGTTGGATACCATGCTTCAGCTGGCTTTAATTTACTCTTAGCCTTGCCTGGAAGCATTTTAGCAGCGGATGTATCTAGATTAGCCACAACTTCATTGGCCAAGGCCATATTAGTAAACAAAAAACTAAAGGCTATGGAAAAAACAAAAAGACGAATAATTTGCATAAAAAAACCCTACACTGCGCCAACAACTCTGGCAAGCATATTTTTTAAATATTTTTTTTGTGCAAGTTAAGGAAATTATTTACCTAACTGCATACGACTTAAGATTTCAGTAAGCTTAGCTGTCTTAGCCGGATTAGTATAACTTAAAATTTCACCAGCTTGTTTTGGCTTCATGCTGGACAAAATTTTGACAGCAATGCCCTCGTCCATGGTTTCAATGGCTTTAGCAGCTTGCTTTGCTTTCATGTTTACATACATATTAGTTAATGCATCAACCTTACCACCCTCAACAGTTTTGGCTTCTTTAAGCATTTCTTGCACCTTACGCTCAGCAGCTTGCAATTCCTTTAGGCGTTGCTCAGTTTGTCGTTTCAGCATAAGCAATTCCTGCTCACGCCTAGCAATTTCTTGTTGCTTTTGCATGGGGTCATCAGGTGGTACATAGGCGTTTACGCTAGGTGCTGGCGGATTTGGATTTGGTACTAAAGGATTAGGCTGCACCACACCCACTTGTGGCCCTGCCGTGCCAGCTGGTAAAATTGCTGGTTGAGCCGGTGCAGGAGGTGTTGGATTTTGCTGTGGTGGTGAAAATGGAGAAGGAGCAGCAGAGTTAGGAATAGCAGGTGGAGGAGGAGAATCCAAGGTAGCAGCATAAGCCACTTGATCAAGCCCAAGGCGCGGAAATGGCAATGAGGTTAAACTTGCAAGATTGTTCCACCAAAGGGACTTGTCGTCACTTGGCTTTTGGGGCATCACTGGGCTAGCACTAGTAGTGGCAGTTTCAGGTAAGTAATTCATGGGTGTTTTGCTTGCAGATTTATTGTATTGCTTTGCTGCTAATACCGCAGCTGAACCTTGAGGATTTTCAGCTACTTCCATATGGTTGTGAGCTATAGTTTGCTCTGCCAATGCAGGATTTTGAGCATTATTCGGTAATGCTAAATCTTTATTTAACTCATCTTGTATAGCCACTTGTGCAGGTTCAGATTGTGTAAAAAACTCAAGTTCAGGCAAGGAAAACCCAGAAGCCATAGCTATTAATAGAGCCACCTTAATCACGCCAAAACATATTAGTAGGCGGCAAATCTTAGAAAGTTGTGAGCCCGTGGCGGAGGGTTGCTGTTTCGTCATTGATTTTTCTTTCATTTTCTTTTTCGGCAACATAATAGCGCTCCTGCTGCTTTTCTTTAAGCTTTTCCAAAATTTTACTGTCTTTTGCACGCATAATAACTAGAGTTCTGCATTGTCCAACAAGTACATTCAAATGTTTGATGTTTAAGGACGTTTGTGCAATGTCTTCTTTGAGCCCTCTAATATAGTTGTCTAGTAACCAGCGTGTGGCGGCATCTGTTTCAAGGTTTTTATACAAATCCCTTTCTTTTTCTGCAAGTTGTTCTTGCAAGCCCTGCATGCGAGTTTCCTCATGCAATAACATACGCTGTGCTTCAGCCAGCTTTATCTTGGCTTCTTCTTCAAGTTGCTCCCGATATTCGAGGATTTTTTGCATATTAAATTTAAAAGACATATCCCTCTTCCGTCGTTGAAATGACAGTATGCTTAGCAAATGCAAAACTTGCGCCAAGTTAAAATCATAATTATAAAATAAGCATGTAGAATACAAAGTCTACATGCGATATCAAATATATGCAAATTTGATTGAGGAATAAGAAATTAAAAACTTGCCAGAAATGTTGTTATTTATTACTTTTCAAGGCTAAAACGATTTGATATCATACATTATTAAAACCTTTAACCTGTGAGAATATTATGTTTTTTTCAAGAAAAATTTTTGTGATTGCTCTTAGCTTAGCTATTTTATTAACTAGTTCCCAAGCCTTTGCAGCTGCAAAACCAAGCCCCGCTGTGCAGTTAGATACCAATATGGGTACCATTGTTCTACGTCTTGATGCTGCAAAAGCACCAGTAACTGTTGAAAACTTTATTAATTATGTGAAAAGTGGACATTATGATGGAACTATTTTTCATCGCGTCATTAAAGATTTTATGATCCAAGGTGGTGGCATGACAGCTGATATGAAAGAAAAACCCACCCAAAAACCTATTAAAAATGAAGCTAGCAACGGTTTAAATAATGATAAATACACCGTTTCTATGGCCCGTACCTCTGACCCTAATTCAGCTACAGCGCAATTCTTTATTAATGTAAAAGACAATGATTTTTTAAATTATTCTGCACCTACAGCCCAAGGCTATGGCTATGCAGTGTTTGGTAAGGTCATTAAGGGGCAAGACGTGGTTGATAAAATTAAAGGTGTAGCCACTGCCAATCGTGGTATGCATGGCGATGTGCCCAAAAAACCTGTGGTTATTGAAAAGGCCTTTGTAATAGAATAAATTGTTTTGGTTATTTGGGTTAGAATTGTTTTGTTTGGTTGCGAGAACAAGGCAACATATGAGCTTAAGTACCATTTATTTGTATAATTAAACGTCAAAGTAAATATGCTTTTTCCGCTTTAAGTGCACAAATTTGTATCGGACTATATCATGTAAAACTTAAAATAATTTTTACAAACGCAACATTCAAACCGCTAGATTTCTGGCGGTTTTTTTGTTCAATATAGGTGAAGTTGAAAAAACATTTATCGATATTTTTTAAAAATATTGGCTTTAAATGCCTTTTGGGGGTTGATAATAGCTTGACCTAATGGGCGACGAAATCATACGTGTTTGGATAATTTACAAACCTTGCGCAAATAGCGAGAAATGTAAATTCAAGCTTATTTTGCATTTTGTAGAAATCTATTTAGTCGGTACTGAAAAACGCGTTTCACGCATTTTTCTAAAAAGGCACGCTCGCT
>CAYJLD010000067.1:0-12403 GCA_964371195.1 uncultured Desulfovibrionaceae bacterium
GAACTACTCCGCCCAAAATTGATGCATCAACATCAAAGGACAGTTCAATACTTTTACCAGCTTTTTTTTCTAATTGTTTTTTTATGGTCCCTTGCTTCTTTTCGTCTAGGGCAACGGCTGTGAGCAAATGCCCACGTATAATACCCTTTTCAGCGTCAAGTAGCGAACCATAACATCCGGCAATACGCCGTAAATTAGAAAGACGATTTTTATCGGCAAGTAGCAAACAGAAGTTGGTCATAGTTGAATCTGCTGATACTTTGCTAAGCAGTGACTTTAGGACTTTCTTCTTTTCGTCAGCTGTTACCACAGGACTTTTAAATACCTTATCCAATTCCGGTGAGGCCTGAATCAAATCACTAAGCATATTTAAGCTTAGGCTATGTTGTTCAAGGTCGCTTTTACCGGACTTTTTGCCAAGCGCAAAAAGTGCATTGGCATATCTACGAGCTATGACGGTGTCGGTCAATTGAGCACCACCTTTGTTAAGGAGTTGTCAATAAGCTTTCCATGCTTTGCAGCATCAAGCTTTTTTTCCAAGACCTGCTCGGCCGCATCCACAATTTCATCGGCAATGGCAGCGCGAACCTCTGCCAAAATTCCACGCCCTTCATTTTCAGCAGTGCGTCTAGCTCCGGCAATAATTTGCTCAGCTTGACGGTTTGCTTCATCAATGATGGCTTGTTTACCTGCCTCTGCTTGGGCTTTGCTTTCATCAAGAATGGCCATACGTTCTGCTTCAAGGTTGGCAATGGATGCTTCAACCTCAGCAAGCTTTTTCTTGGCCTCTTCACGACGAGCGTCAAGGTCTTCCAAATCTTGGCGGATGCCTTCGCGCCGCCCAGTTAAGAAACCAACAAGCTTTTTGCCGGTAAGTTTCCAAAGGACAGCCACAAATATTACAGCATTCAAAATACGGTAGCCAAAATCGGCCCAACGTAATTCTCCTTCTGCAGCAAAAGCCGTGCTAGCTTGTAGCATGACTAAGGCTAAGGCTATCCCAACACTTTTAAATTTGCTCAAGGGCCACCCCCTTTATTTGGAGCATGATGAACATAACGGTTATTCCAGTTAAGCGAAACAACCTGCACTCAATGTGCTAACTCATGACGCGGGTGGCTAGCTTGCCAGCCAAATCTTTCACTTGCTTTTGAAGCTCAGCTAAAGTTTTTTCAGCTTCAGCGCGCAAGGCACTTTGGGCTGCTGCTAACTCAGCTTGGGCTTTGCGTCCGGCTTCACCTACGATTTCTTGCTGTTTTGCAGCTCCTTCGCTACGTGCAGCATCGCGCATGGCAACGCCTTCTTGTCTTGCGCGAGCAAGTTCTGCCTGATACGCTTCAATGCGATTTTGTGCCTCGTGCTCAAAGCCACCAGCTTCGTTGCTTAGGCCTTCCATTTTTTCACGACGCTCTTGCAGTATGCCTCGAACGGGGCGAATTAGGAGAATGTTGAGCACATAGAGCGCAATGAAGAAGTTTACCATCTGGATAAGCGTGGTAATATTAAGATCAAGCATTACACCCTCCTCAAACCTTGGTTGTGAATATTTTAGTAAACGTCTATTTCTAATATACTATAAACTAAACCATGTCAAAACATATGAATAAAAAAATAGTGAATAGCAAGCCAATTTTTATAAATTTGAACCTATCTTATTGTATATGTGAACAAAATCACATGCAAAAAATATGTTCTTTATATTATGATTTGGGTTCAGAATCCTTTGTTGATCCTTTCATGTTAATACTACCTTGAATAATACCACCTTCTTCAATTATCAAAGCTGGGCTGTTGATGGTACCTTCAATAATTCCACCACGATGAATAACCACACGCCGGCTTGCTGTAACATCTCCGTTGAATTTTCCAGTTAGGAGTAATTCGCCAACATTAAGTTCACCTTGAATGACAGCATCCTTGCCAACAATTAATGAACCCTCACTGATAATATGGCCAGTAAATGCACCATCAATACGCACTGAACCCTGAAAGGAAAGCTTTCCTTCATAAACTGTACCGGCCCCTAAAAAGGCATTTATTTCGTCTTTACTCACAATAACCGTCCTTTTTTGATTTTATTCTTGTGTTTATAGTTTTATAATATAATTATGTTTTAAACATAAATCTGCGCATGGAAACGTTAAGTACAATGCCAAGTAAAGCGCAATTGACCATCATGGAGCTACCACCATAACTCATGAAGGGTAAGGGTATGCCAACCACAGGCATAAGTCCAATTACCATGCCCATATTAATGACAATTTGCCAAAAAAAATAAAAAAACACCCCTACCGCTAGTAGAGATCCAAAGCTATCTCGTGCCTTAACGACAGTGCTATATATAGACAATAAAAAGAGACAATACAAGCTTACCAAAGCCACACATCCTGCAAAACCCCATTCCTCACCAAAAACTGCCACTGCAAAATCCGAATGCTTTTCTGGTACAAAGCGTAACTGGCTTTGTGTACCTTCAAGAAATCCTTTGCCCCAAAGTTTTCCAGATCCAATGGCAATTTGGGATTGAATGATATGATAGCCAGAACCGCGTGGATCATTACTAGGATCTATAAATGTAAGTACACGCTGACGTTGATAATCTTGCATACCCACAAACCACATAAAGGCAGCTACAAGCGGTATAATAATTAAACAAGCTTTGAGCACTTTCACCTTTATGCCGTGAAAAAGTATCATGCCGCCAAGTAAAAGTAATACATTTAAAGTTGTTCCAAGGTCAGGCTGCATAATAATAAAAGCACCAGGTATAAGCCCAATTAATAATACTTTACAAAATTCTGTCCAGTTAAGGCTTTGATTATGACGCGATAAAACACGTGCTGCTAAGATAAGTACACTAAGCTTTGCAACTTCACTGGGTTGTATATTAAAAAAGCCTAAAGAAATCCAGCGTTGAGCACCATAAACGGTTTTGCCAATGATAGGTACAAGAGCTAACAAACCTAGTGTAGCAAAAAACAGTGGCCAAGCTAAGTTACGTAACTTACGATAATCAAAAGCCATAGCTGTAAGCATTACCATAAATCCCATTCCGCCAAAAATTAATTGACGTTGATAGTAAGAAGCAACTGCCATACCATCTTCGAAGCGAATACCACTTGCCGAGTAGAGGTTACCAACTCCAATCACAAAGAGAGCGGTAAAGCAGGCCATAAGCTCCCAATTCATATAGGCAAAAAGTCTGCGATCAAAGGGCGGCATCTAAAACCTCTTCTGCATATTCTTCTTCAAATTCCTCGTCTGAATTATAATCTTTTTTAACTTCAACAGGCTTAATTTCTACACCAAAGAGTGCATCATAAACTTTTTTGGCAACTGGTCCAGCCACAGAACTTCCGCCACCGCCATGTTCTACCATGACCACCACAACATAACGCTTGGTATCCTTGGCTCCCCAAGTGGCAATCCAGGCATGGTCACGTTGTTTGTATTCTAGTTCTTCATTTTTAACGCGCTCTTCTCCACGCATTTTAAGCTTTACCACTTGGGCTGTTCCAGTTTTTCCACCCATATCAGCATCTTTGCGGGCAATGACCTTGGCTGTACCAATGCTTGCGGTTTTACGCATACTGTCAATGATAAATTGGCGCACTGCATCATTGGCCGGTAATTTACTTTCAATGGTACGCGGGGCTGTATCCACAATTTGTGGTTTGAGTAAATCTCCGCCATTTAAAAGAGCAGAGACATAGGTTGCCACTTGTAATGGTGTTACTAATGTAAAGCCTTGCCCAATGGCAATATTTAGAGTTTCACCTCTAACCCATGGTTTACCAAAGCGTCTACGCTTCCAGTCCTTGGAAGGTACTATGCCGCCTTTTTCATGTGGCAGAACTATGCCAGTTAAATTTCCAAAACCACTTTTTTTGGCATAAGCTTCAATTTTGTCAATGCCCATGCGCTCACCAAAGTGATAAAAATAAACATCACATGAGTCTTGCAGGGCTTCAGTCATATTAACACTGCCGTGGCCATGTTTTTTCCAGCATCTAAAGGTTTGATTTCCTAGTTGAATTTCACCAGAACAATGTACCCTTTGTTTTGGATTGACCCCTTCTTGTAAAAAGAGTCCAGCCATCATAAGTTTCCATACAGAACCAGGAGGGTACATACTCTGAATAACTCTATTTTGTAGTGGAAAACGCTGATCGCTACGTAAGGCATTCCAATCTTTATGCGATATGCCATTGGTGAAAAGATTATTGTCATAGGCTGGAGCTGTAACCAAGGCTACTAGTTTGCCAGTATCTGGTTCCATGACTACCACACTGCCAGTTTGCCCTTCAAGTGCATTCCAAGCAGCTAGTTGTAAGGATGTATCGAGCGATAACTTTATCTCATGTCCTGCTCGGGGAGATTCAACCATTTGCTTGCTTAAAGACCTACCTAGAACGTCTACCTCTAGCTGGTAAAGCCCCTTATTGCCACGTAAATCTTTTTCAAGCACTAATTCAAGCCCTTGCTTGCCAACTAAGTCACCCATGCTTAATGCGGAATCATTTTTCAATTCCTTCTCATTGGCTTCAGAAACATAGCCAAGAATGTGGGCATATATATCTGCTTTGGGATAGGTGCGTCTTGCGCGGCTAACAATTTCAAGCCCTGGCCAATATAGTAACTGGGCTTCAATTTTAGCAACCAAGTTTATATCAAGGTCATTAGCTATGAATACTGGTTCAAAGGATTGAGCTTTACGGCGATCTTGGCTGTATTTTTTAACTAGTTCTTGATGGTCTATACCAGTCCACGCACTGACTTGGGCAAGAGTTGCTGGTATGTCTGGGCAGTCTTCACGTATCAGGGTAAGCCCATAGGTTAAAACATTGTCAGCTAAAACATCTCCAGTACTATCTGTTATAATGCCACGCAATGCAATAATGCGTTCTTCACGTAGTCTATTTTCTTGAGCTTGCTTGGAAAACTCATTGCCTTTATGGACCTGCAAATACCAAAAACGTACTACGAAAACAAAGAAAAATAGGGCAATCAATGCCTGCAAAAAAATAGTTCCCAAGCGTGGAGGTTGGTATTCTTCGGTTTCAGCATGAACTTTAAGCCAATTGCCGAAGCGTCCCTTTTGGGGTTCTTTATTGAGATTTAGCTTTGTCTGCATTGGCATATATCCATCTACGTGTAAAGTTAGCTAACCACCATGCTATGGGTATAAAAATGGCTTGCAAGACATTGTCATATATAAGTTGATTCATATCCACAACTTGTAAATCTTGTAAAGGCGCTAGCAAATAAACCAAAATAAAATGAACTACACCAAGGCAAGCTGATAATAGCAATACAAAAAGTGTGTTTTGAACTTCAAAAAGCCAGCGCCCTATAATAAAAAGTACAATTACCAAACTGTACCAAAGTATAGCCCCACCAAATTCACGTGAGCCAACACCTTCTTGAATAAGTATAAATAAAGGCAAAATCCAAAGCAAATCTTTATATCGGTGTTCTTGTAGACTTATTATGAGCCCAATTAATAATGCGTCCAGTGTTGGTAATACAGCTTGGAGCATTATACTTATAGGTATAAAGAAACACCACCATATGCAAAGACGTGTTCTCATTAATGCCCCTGAATAGTAGTGTATGTAGTTTGTTCTTCGGAGGAAATATTTTTTTGCATAAGCTGCATTTGCTCATCAGTTGGTGGCCCCACATAATCTGGAGCGGGTAAATCGGGCAATGGCTCAATGCCTGTTGGTTCAAGCAATAAGACTTCTTCTAGATGTTCTGCATCAACTAATGACTTGGCAAGCACAGTCATAAATTGTGAATAGTCTGAAAGTACCACGCTTTCAACTCTTGCTACGGGTAATCCTTTTGGATAAACCCCATCAAGACCAGAGGTAACAAGTAGTTCTCCTTCATGAATTTGAGCATTACGACCTACAAAGCGCATTTCTAATAACTGTCTGCCACCACGCCCAGTTAAAATACCAGCTGTACGAGTTTCTTGGCTTAAAACTGCAATCCTGCTACCAGGATCTGAGGTGAGTAGGGCAGTAGAAGTATGTGCTGATGCACGTAAAATCCTTCCTACTAAACCAAGATTAGTCATAATAGGTATGCCTGGAGTAGCCCCTGTGGCATAGCCACGGCTAAGTATTACAGTTTCTAAAACAGAGTTAGGGCCCATGCGCCCAGCAAGCACGCGAGCTCCAATGGGATGCCAGCTACGATCAGGGGGAAGGGAGAGTAGGGTTCGTAAACGTTTCACTTCTGCTCTATGTTCGCCAGCTTCTATGAGCCTTGCTTGCATGGAGAGAATATCAGCTTTAAGGCGTTCATTTTCTTCACGAACACCTACAAGATCTATGTATTGTTCCCAAAAGCCCATAACGTTTGCATGTACATTGAGCATGGGTTTGAGCACGCTACCAACAAGCTCAAGACCTACATTGGTAGCAAGTTTATCTAAAACACCAGTGCGCTGGTTCCATGTATACATGCCCAGAAAAAGAAAAAGCGAAATAACAGAAAGTATTATAAAGCGTCTTGAAATCACGACTGGCACATACCCTTTGTATGACTACAATGACAGCAGCCAGTTATCCCTGACGCTAGTTAATTAACACATACTTCTTTAAGAATATTTAAGCTATCTAGAGCTTTACCAGTACCCATAACTACAGTAGACAGTGGGTCTTCAACTACAGTAATAGGCAAGGAGGTTTCTTCGCGTAAAAGTTGGTCTAAACCTTTAAGCAAGGCTCCACCACCTGTAAGCACAATACCACGATCCACAATATCAGCAGCAAGCTCTGGGGGAGTTTGCTCAAGAGCCATGCGCACAGCTTGCACAATGCTATCAACTTGCTCTGAAATAGCCTTGCGGATTTCTTCTGAAGTAATGATAATATTTTGAGGAATACCAGTAACTAAATCGCGACCTTTAACTTCAATTTGTTGTTCTGGGTCCATGGGATAGGCAGAAGCAATTTTGATTTTAATTTCTTCAGCAGATGACTCACCAATAAGCATGCTATACTTACGTTTTACATGAGTCATGATGGATTCATCCATCTTGTCTCCACCCACACGCACAGATCGTGAATATACTACACCAGAAAGCGAAATAACCGCAACCTCTGTAGTTCCACCACCAATGTCAACAACCACATTGGATGTGGGCTCATGTATGGGCAAATTAGCTCCAATGGCTGCTGCCATAGGCTCTTCAATAAGATATACCTCACGCGCACCAGCTGACTGAGCAGATTCCTTTACAGCACGTTTTTCTACTTGAGTAATACCAGTTGGAACACAAATCATAATCCGTGGACGAACCAAATGTCTAGAATTATGCACCTTGGTTATGAAGTGACGTAACATGGCTTCGGTTACGTCAAAGTCTGCTATAACTCCGTCCTTCATGGGACGTATGGCTGTAATGTTACCTGGGGTACGGCCAAGCATTCTCTTGGCATCCTGCCCTACAGCAAGCACTACATTATTACCACGATTGTCTTTTTTAACAGCAACCACTGATGGTTCGCGTAATACAATACCTTGTCCTTTAACATAGACACAAGTATTTGCTGTACCAAGGTCTATAGCAAGGTCGTTGGAAAAAACACCTAATATAGTATCTAAAATCTTCGCCATGTTTCTTTATTTGCCCTTTAAATGTGTTAGGATGCCTATATATCAAAGATAAAAAGTAAGCAAGCACTCAATGTAGAAAATTTACTCAGGACATTCTGCCTCAAATAATGACGAAGTCAATATCAATTTTGCAAAGTTCAAAAAATTTTCCTACAAATAAAATGTGTACGAAATCAAAAAATCACTGTAATGGTATATTTCATGATACTTTGGCATACATTGGCAACATATTTCAGACGCAAATTTGGTAAGCGGGTGCAAAAAATTCCACTGGACAGAGGAGCATCTTGTCCCAACCGAGATGGCACTTTGTCAAAAACCGGTTGTCTTTTTTGCAATGCTCAAGGTGCAGGTTCTGGATTGTTGCAACGCGGTCTAAGCATTGAAAAACAGTGGGATTTTTGGCAAAGCAAATATCAAAAAACCGATGCAAATAGAGATTTTTTAGCCTATTTTCAATCTTTTTCCAACACATATGGCCCAGCTCATGAATTGCAAAACCTAGTGCAAAGTGTAGCAACACTCCCTAATTCCATAGGATTAGCCATTGGTACACGCCCAGATTGCATAGATGAACAAAAAATTGATATTCTGGTAAACAGCGGAATTGATGAGCTTTGGCTTGAACTTGGTTTACAAAGTTGCCATGAGCAAAGTCTAATGTCCATTAATCGCCAGCATAGCGTTGCAGACTCAGAACAAGCAGTTCTTATGGCAGCCAAACGCGGTATAAAAGTCTGCGCTCACCTCATGGCCGGACTACCTGGAGAAACAGCTGAAGACTTTTTACAATCTGTACGCTGGGCCGTGTCCCTACCCATCAGTGGCCTTAAGTTACATAGTTTATATGTATGTAATAATAGCCCTTTAGAACACTTGTACAAGCAAGGACGCTACAAGCCACTAAGCATGGATGCCTATATAAATATTTTAACCAAATCCCTACCCCTAATCCCAACTCACATCGTCATGCACCGCCTAACCGGAGACCCAGCCCCAGAAGAATGTCTAGCACCCACCTGGGCCTTACATAAACGCAAAGTCTTTACAGCCCTCTATCATGAAATGCGCAGGGAAAATGTCTGGCAGGGCAGTCTTATGGATGCAAGGGATATGCGACCAGAATGGTTTGGACGTTAGTAATCGCTTGAAAAAGCATTGTCTACTGCTTCAAATAAAAACGCTTAAACTTATGTACCTTTAGTACACTGCGTCACATTATTGTTAATTTGAATTATTATTAAGATATGGTTGTTATCTGCTTAATGTTATATATGACTTAGCTTGTCCGCTCCGCGGGGTAAGGGCTTAAAGGGGCTAGGCCCCTGCAGCCCTTACGAGCCCGCACACCCCTTAGGGCATTCGGCTATGGCATATCCCTCCATAGCTGTTTTAGCTTCACTAAAACGAGCTATTTCGGGGGATGAGTAGCCATCACCACGCATGCCCTAACGGTCACGCCTTGGTATAATGGTCTACACATCCATGCATAGCACGAATGAACATATTACTGTTCCAAGCTCTCGGTTAAAATGTATTTAATTTGTCGTTGTATTAGGTAAGCAGTAAAGCTAAATTTTGCACTATGAATTTAACGTAGCATTAGATAGCCAAATTCGTACATGGTAGTAGGTGGGCATAAAAAGCAAGCCATATATCATGCAAATATAACACTAATAATCAATTTTAGATTTAGAATGTACACAGCGCATCACGTGATTCAGATTTAGAAAATATTACTACTAGCAGAACTCGTTGTCGAGGCAATGTGTGAGGTTGGGGAAGGTTTTTTGAGCAATTAGCCGGCGGTGAAGCAACGCGAAAGTGCCGAGCCGCGAAAAAAACTTTACCGAACATCACACATTCAGCTAAAATAGCCAAATCGGAATGGCGTGCACTGCGCATCTTGAGCGTTTTATTTTTCTTGTATAGAACACTTTTGCAGCAGATAAATTTTTGATTTAAAAAAAATTTTGAAGCAATAACCATTTGTTTATAAAAGGTTATTGCCTCAGAAGATTTCGTAAAGGTAGTTTGAATAAAAGAGGCTACTTACTATCAACAATAATTAAAGCTTCCGGATGTTTGTCCACTAGAACTTCTTTCATAACGCTAGCATCTGCAAATTGTTGATAAGGACCGATTTTTTCTTTTTTATTCTTACTTGGGCTATGGATTTGTACAAAGAAAGCTTCATGTTGATTTAAAGCTTTCCCGTGGCTATCACTTACCACACGCAATTTAACTGGCGTAATACCCTTATTGCCAATTTTAAGTTCATCGGCAGCTGTTTTTGATAAATCAATAACACGTCCACGTACAAATGGTCCACGGTCTGTTATACAAACAAGAGTGCGCAGATCGTTTTTTTGATCCGTTACTTCTACCACTGTGCCAAAGGGTAATGTTTTATGAGCTGCAGTGTGAGTATATTTATTATAAATTGCGCCGCTTGCAGTTTTACGACCATGAAACTTTCCACCATACCATGAGGCTTTACCTGATAAGGTGTGATTTTTTTCTTGCTGAGCCTTAGATTTAGTTTTGCTTTTTCCTTTAGCCTCAGCATTCATGCTAAGACCAATAATTGCCATAAATACAATAATCATTATTAAACTAAGTTTTTTCATTTATTCCTCGTAAAATTATGACAACAAAATTCAAAGTCATAACTATAGTGACCGTTATACAAAATTTTAAGATTTGTCAATGTAAATAAATAATTCAAAAATTTTTACTTTATATATTATAATGTTATTATTGCATAACATGTTGTTTGAAAGACCAAGACAAGACTTTAGTTCGTTAAATAATTAATTTCATAACAAAGTATTAGGCTTTGACGATTTTGTGCTCGATTATGCAATTATAATAATAAGCCCTTAGGTATCAGTTTAATGCTCTAAAATGTAATTCTAAGTTATAGGTTTAAGAACATATGATTTTATATAATAAATCATGCATTTAGGTTTATGTATGTGATTAATTTGTGGCACAACAGAAAAAGCCCCCAAAAGGGGGCTTTGAGATTTAATAATATAGAAAATTATTAATTATCTTTTCTTTATTCTGCGTCTTCAGCTTTAGATTCAGCTTTTTTGCGTGGAGCACGCTTAGGCTTTTCAGCAGCTTCAGTATCTTGAGAGCTATCCGCTTTGGGTTCAGCTTTTTTACGTGGAGCGCGTTTAGGCTTTTCAGCAGCATCGGCCTCATCAGCTTTAGCTGGCTTTTCACTAGCGGCCTCAGCATCGGCCTTAGGCTTTTTTGTAGCCTTAGGTTTTACTGCTTCAACTTCAACTGGAGCTACTTCTTCAAAAGCTCCAACAACGCGGGTGAGTTCAATAATGGCCATAGGAGCATTATCGCCACGGCGTGGTTTATCAAGCTTAAGTACGCGAGTATAACCACCAGCTACACCAGCAAAGACTGGTCCTATTTCATCAAAAAGACGCTTTACTAATTGGTGGCTACCAAGTACACGGTAGGCTTGACGACGTGCATGTAAGTCGTTGCGCAATGCCAAGGTAATTAAAGGCTCAACCACTCTGCGTAGTTCTTTGGCCTTAATTTCGGTAGTACGAATTTTACCGTGGGTAAGCAGGGCCTTGGCCATATTGCGAAAAAGAGCCTTGCGGTGTGCTGGATTTCTCGACAGTTTTTTGCCAGAATTGCTATGCCTCATTTTGCTGCTTCCTCTTCCAATCTTGATATTTTTTGTCAAAGTTATCAATCTTTGTACCAAAATCAAGGTTCATATCAAAAAGAACACGCTTGATTTCGTCCAAAGATTTACGCCCAAAGTTCTTAGTCTTAAGCATATCAGCTTCGGATCGTTGTACCAATTCACCTACAATGGCAATATTTGTACTACGTAAGCAGTTTGTTGCACGTACGGATAGCTCAAGTTCATCAATATTTTTGTATAAATTCTCATTAAGATCAGCTCCATCAGAAGCACCAGTGTTGGCATCTCCTGCAATTTTTTCATCAAAATTAATGAAAACTGAAATTTGATCCTTAATGATTTTTGCACTATAAGCAATTGAATCTTCAGGTGTTACTGAACCATCAGTCCATACTTCAAGAATAAGCTTATCAAAGTTGGTCATTTGCCCAACGCGAGCTTGTTCTACAGCATAGGCGACTTTGCGCACCGGAGAATAACTTGCATCTAAACGTATGATACCAATTTCATCACCCAAATCTTCGTGCATATCAGCAGGCACATAGCCCTTACCCATACGCACTTCAAGCTCCATAGTTAGCTCAACATCTTCGGTAAGTTTTGCTATGTGCTGTTCTGGGTTAAGTACGGTAACATGCTGATTAGTTTTAATGTCAGCAGCAGTTACATCACCTTTTTTAGATACAGATAGTGTCAAGCGTTGTGGCTCTTCTGTATTCATCAAAAGACGTACTTGCTTTAAGTTTAATATAATGTGCGTAACATCTTCATGTACACTATGTAATGTGGTAAATTCATGTTGAACACCTTGCACTTTTACCGCTACAATGGCAGCGCCCTGTAGCGAAGAAAGTAATACGCGACGCATGGCATTACCAATGGTATTACCATAACCACGTTCCAATGGCTCACACACAAATTTGCCATACATGGCATTGGCAGGTTCGCTTTCACGCCGAATAATATCCGGCTTGACAAGGTCTGCCCAGTTGCGCGAATTGATAAGCCGTTCGCCTTGTTTGATAAGCATACCGGCCCCCATTTATTTTGAATAAAGTTCGACTATCATGTTCTCATTAACTTGGA
>CAYJLD010000068.1:0-12119 GCA_964371195.1 uncultured Desulfovibrionaceae bacterium
ACCTATGTCAGAGCCAGAGCCCACACCTATGTCAGAGCCAGAGCCCACACCTATGTCAGAGCCAGAGCCCACACCTATGCCAGAACCAGCGCCAAATCCAAAGCCGGAAATAGTTTTCAATGCAGAAGATAATGGTGATAAAGTGGTAGAATCACCTAAAATTAATATAACTAAGCCTAAAATAGCTATTAGAAAAACTGAGCCAAAAGTTAAGCAAGTTTCGTTTAAGCCTAACTCAAAGCCAAGTGAGGTAGAGGATAACTTGAAGGATATGCAGCCATTGAGTTTGCATGCTTCGGAAGTTATAGATCACAGTAATAGTCCTATTGAGCGCTCTATGCAGTTAAAGTCTGAGGGAGGTAGTTCTTTAAGCGATGGTATTTTACTACCACTTATTGACTCTTTAAGTGCAACTGCACCGGAAGTTAAGGTTGATGAGAGTGTGCAAAAGGCACCTGCCAAGGACAGAACTAATGCTGCTTATTTAACCTCATTAATTGATAGTTCTCCTGCAAAGGCAGAGGAAAAGCCTAAAGAGCAAAGTGCTCCTATAAAGAAAGCTATTACTATTATGAATAAGCTAGCTAAGCCAGTAGTTAAGCCTTCAAGTGCTAATTTAAGAGCTAGTGTACCTTCTACGGCAGGTGAGTGGGTTGGTGAACCAATGCCCATAACGAAAGAACAAAGTGTGAATAAAGAACTTAGGGATAGTATTGAAGGTGGCGCTACAGATATAGCTTTAGAGCCTAGAGCATCAAAGATTACACAAAAATCTGATGATTTTATATTAAAATCTGTTGAAAGCTCTCATATTGCTTCTATAACTAATGAGATACAAGAGACCAAAGGTGCAGAGCAAGTAAGACAAGTGCAAGAAGAAGTGCACATACCGAAGGTAGATTATACTAAAGATGTGGAATGGGTTGGTGAACCAAAGCCGATTGAACTGTCAAAGAAAATAGATCAGAAATTAGAAGAGGTAACGACTAAGCGTAAGCGTGTGGTCGCGCCGCCACCACTTCCAAACTCAGCTTCTGCAGAGCCACTACAGAATTTATTAGATAGTATAGATGGTTATCTTTTGGATGCTAAGAATAGTCTTGACGCAGCCAGTGCAGAAGGCGTAGCCATTGCAGCTGGTAATATTGCCAACAATGCCGAAAACTTTGGTTTACGCCATTTGGGTCGTCTTGCGCGCACTGTTGAATCTGCGGCCAAAGCAAATGACCTTGATGCCTTGCGTGTTCTTTTCCCTGATTTAGAGCTTGGGGTTGAGCGTAATCGTATAGCTTTGCAAGTTTAATAACTAGTTAAGGGTTTATATACATAGTTTAAATTTTATGGACCTAGCAACATTTTTTCAGCCCGTGGGCTTGGTTTTAATCCACTTATTATCATGGCTAACAGTGGGGCATATATTGTTGAATAAGAGCAATCCACGGGCTGCTCTTGGTTGGTGTGTAGCAGCTCTTTTCTTGCCGCTCATTGGCACAATTTTGTATTATGTGTTTGGCATTGCAAGGGCGGAGAGTCGCGCTGTAAAGCTTATGCGCAATGCTGGCTATACTGCAGCAAGTCTTGAGTATGGGCCTCTTGAGCCAAGAGGATGTCAAATTGACAGAGAATATATCAATAAAAAATATTTTGATTTTGCGTGCATAGGGGAAAAGCTTAGTAGGCGTAGTCTTGTAGGTGGCAATGCTATAAGTCCGCTTATTAATGGTGATGAAGCCTATCCTCAGATGCTAAATGCCATTGAAAAAGCTAAGAATCATGTTTATTTAACAACATATATTTTTAATGCTGGCGATACTGCAACAGCTTTTTGTAAGGCTTTAAGTGAAGCGGCAAACCGTGGAGTTGATGTAAGAGTGATTGTAGACGGTCTTGGGGCGCGTCTTTATTCACTATCTAAACCTTGGCAAAAACTTCGCCAAAAGAATGTCAAGGTTGCCGAATTCCTACCCCCGCGTATTTATCCTCCTAATTTTGCAATAAATTTACGTAATCACCGAAAGGTGCTCGTAGCTGATAATGTGGGCTTTACAGGTGGTATGAATATTTCAGATAATCATTTAAAAAGTCATGCTAAGTTCAGTGTTCAAGATGTGCATTTTATGTGTTTTGGGCCCATTGTAGCTCAATTGCATGAAGCATTCTTACTTGATTGGGGTTTTTGTACTAATGATTATAGCACAGGAAAAATGCTTGAAGAGCAATGTGGGGATGTGCTTTGTAGAATGATTTTGGATGGTCCAGGCTCAGGGCGAGATCCATTACATGAAATACTTTATACTATTATGGGTGCGGCTAGAAAAAGTATTTGCTTGATTACACCATATTTTTTACCTACACATGAAGTGGTTGGTGCATTAAAATCTGCTGCTGTGCGCGGTCTTGATGTACGCGTTATTTTGCCAGCAAAGAATAATTTATTTTATGTGCACTGGGCAAGCCAGCATTTATTGCCAGTATTACTTGAGTCTGGAGTGCGTATATTTTATCAGCCAGCGCCCTTTGCTCACACGAAATTATTAATGATTGACGGCTACTACACACAAATTGGTTCAGCCAATTTAGATGCACGAAGTTTACGCCTTAATTTTGAGTTAAATATAGAATGCTTTGATAGTGCTTTGACACGTAAGATGGAAAATTACTTTGATTATAAACAATTAAAAAGTCGTGAATACTTTTTATCTGAACATCAGAACATCAAGCTGCCAAAGCGCCTACTGAATGCAGCATGTTGGCTATTTTCACCTTACCTATAAAATAATTTCACTAGTTGATGTTTTGAACTTTTGTTTAGTGCTGGGGGGTGTTCGTATTGCTTGAATGTAGGGTCAGCTCTCTGATTTCGTTAAACTGAAACAAAAAGGATGGGCGCTTCAAACTAGAGTGTGCACTTGAACTTAGCTCCTTAAAACAATCCTTTTCGCAAGGGTAAAACCTTCCGTTAAACACTACTACGTCATTTTTTTGCAATGTACTTGCTAGCTTAAAAAGTTGACTACCTTTTTCAATTAAGGTGTTGTATTGAAAATCTCTTGTATCGCTTTTTACAGTTTTAAGAGAAATGTCAGGTGAAATTTTCACGGCTATTGCTATATTGCCATCGTCAGTTGTTTGCAAAAATGCTACTTTCCCAATCCAACCTTTTACAACAAAATCTATCTTTAAGTTTTGTAAATCTTTATTCCTTTGCCCACGTAATGTAATAGGGTCAGCAAAGGTTCCTTTGTTATTTTGCTTTTCCATATAGTCATATTCATTTTGATATTGTAGCAAGGTATTAATGAATATTTTTTCTTCTATGGGCATGTTTAATCCAGTAGCTGGGGTTATGCTTGATATATCTTTAAAGACATCTACTTCTTTTGTAAAAAAGCTGTGATAGATAATGAGGGCAAAAAACAATACCACGCCAAGCACTATCATGAAAAACTTTGTTTTAAAGTTTCTCATATGCTTAAAGCCACAATGCTGGCAAATACCTGTCGCAACCAGCGCAGGGCCTTCGCATACTCGGCATAAAAATGTTTTCTCAGGGGTACTCATATACAAAAGTTTATTATTTTAGTTTATTAAATAATGGAACGAACATTTTCCATTGATACATTTTGCGTATTAATCTATACTACAACAAAGATAAAACAGAGCCTACTGTTTAAAAATACATGAAATGTAGTTTTTTAGCAAGCATAAAGAATAATTTGTTTAGTAAATTGTTTAGATGAACGGAATGTTGTGAACTTATAGGAGAAACTATGTATAATCTTGAACAAAAATTGCAGTCTATATCCGAAAAAATATATGAAATTCGTCGTGATATACACAAACATCCTGAAAGGGGCTGGAATGAATATAGAACAACAGCCTTTATCACAAAGTTTTTACAAGCACTTGGGTATGAAGTTAATCTTGGTGCATCTGCTGTAAAGGCCTCGTCGCGTCTTGCTCCGCCTAGTGCAGAGCAATGTGCTATCTCCAAGGAACGAGCCATTGCCCAAGGTGCAGACCCTGAACTTGTGCAAAAAATGGGTGATGGCTTAACTGGACTCTGGCTTGATATTGGTCAAGCTGGCAGTGGCCCCATTTTAGCGCTACGCTTTGATATAGACGCCCTATTTACTGTGGAAAGTAGTGATGCTTGTCATAAACCACAAAGTGAGGGCTTTGCATCTTGTAATAATGGCTATATGCATGCTTGTGGGCATGATGGTCATGTGGCTATAGGTCTTGGGCTTGCTTTAATTTTACACGATATACAACATGAATTAAAAGGTGTAGTGCGCCTTATTTTTCAACCTGCTGAAGAAATTGGGCAAGGCGCTAAAGCCATGCTTGATGCTGGGGTGATGAAAGATGTTCAAGAAGTTATTGGCATACACCTTGGGGTTCAAGCAAATGATGCTAAAACCTTAATTTGTGGGACTTGCGACTTTTTGGCTGTTACTTCTTTTGAACTTATGTATTCTGGCAAGGCTGCCCATGCTGGCCTTGCGCCACAAGAAGGGCAAAATGCGCTTATGGCTGCCATTACTGCAACTCAAGGTATGCTAAGTATTTCGCGCCATGGCCATGGTGAAACTAGGGTTAATGTGGGACAGTTTAATGTGGTTGATGGTGCATCTAATGTTATACCGGCCAAGGTTTGGCTTGCAGGTGAAACGCGCGGTATTGATTCTAAGCTTGATAGTTGGATGCAGGGTGAAGTTATGCGCATTAGCAAGGCTGCAGCTGACATGTGGAATTGTGAGTTTGAATTTAAGAAGGTGGGTTCATGCATAAGTGGCTATTCAGATGAAGCTCTAGCCCAAGAGGTGTGTGATATAGCTAAGACCATGCCCTGTTTTGAAAATATTTTATTAAATGAGAAATTTTTAGCCTCTGAAGATTTTACTTGGTTTTCACAAGAAGTACAAAGTCGTGGCGGTAGAAGCACTTATATTCAAATAGGTGTCGATTTAAGCGCTGGGCATCACAATGAAAAATTTGATTTTGATGAGGGTGGGCTCATGCGTGGCGTAGAACTTTTGGCGCGTCTTGTGATGAAGAAGATGGTGGATAAATAAATTTAATGGTGCTACTAATTGCTTACAGCTTAAAAGCTAGGTAATAAGTTAGTCGACATTGAAAAATATGATAACTATTTGAAGCAAGACAGTTTGATAGTTCAAATGAGTTAGTAAAATTGCCAGAAATTCGCATTCAATGCTCTTATTTCTGGTAATTTTTTTATTATTATTTTAGAATGTTATTATATTTTTCAGCGTCGCCTAATTAATGGCACACTGCAAAACAAAGTTCATTCTTTGCTCATAACTATGCTCAGTTTTGATTAGTTCTTGCCAAGCAAGGGTAAGTTCATTTTTTGTTTTTTCGTCTAGATTACGAATGGTTTTAGTTAACTCTTGATGGTGGCTTATGCGTATATACTTTGTAAGTCTTTCGGGAAAAATGTCTAAGCCAGCTGTATTATCGCTAAGTAAAAAACCACCTGCTGCCCATACGTCAAAATGTCTTTGGGTTAAGCCTGCTGGTAAGAGTAGTGAGGTTACATTAAGTACGCAAGGTGCCACATGATATATAACTGCAAGCTCAGTATAGTAATCAAGGCTTGCATAAAAAATATCTGGATTTGCTTCAGTTAAAAAGCTTTGCCAAGCAACACTATCCCCAAAAATAATGGGCTTTATTGGTAGCAATTTACGTAACCATAACACACGTTTTGCGCAAGCGCATTGTTCCGCTCCATAGCCTATTTGGCGCACTTCATGCCCTGGCCAAGTGCCAAGTTGTAAACGCTCTTGCCACCAATGAAAGTGCACTTGCTCACCCTTTCTAAGTTTAGCCAATGCCTCATTTAATATGGCAGGGTCCACCTTAGCCGCTGCAAAGAATTTTGCATGCTCCGGAAATTGCGCGCGTCCCACAAAAATGCATGAAGCATTTTGTGCGGCTTGCACAGCTTGCCTTGTATTCATATTACCAATGCTACGTTCTGGTTGCCACATATGCTGAGCGGCCGCTAAAGGCAGGTGATAAACGTGCTTTGCCCCTTGTTTTTTTAATTCAGGTATAAAGGAGTCGTCAGTTACAAACAGCCTTGCTTGCTTCCACCATGGCAGGCGCAGGGCCGAAAGTATATGCCAAGGGTTATCCACAAACCAAATGGCCACCGGTATATTTAGGGCTTGTAAAAGTGCAAAATCAACTCCTTCATTATCTAAACCTCGCAAATTTACAGAAAAAAATAAACTAGGTTGCTCTGCTATAAGTACACTTTGTAAATCCTTACCCTCATGTACGGCATAGCCTAGTTTTGTAAATGCTAGACATATTTCTTGATGCAATAGTAATTGCTTATTGCCTGCCACATATACGCTATTTGACCGTGTATGGCTTTGCCCTGCGTATAAAAGTTTTGCCTGCACTTGCCCTAAAATGGGCGACCAAAAGTCAGGAAAAAGATGTGTATTTTGCTTATACCACCAAATGGCTCTATTATCTAAAAGTTTTAATAATTCTTCAACTGATACTTTAACCCAATGGCTGGGTATATTTTGGGGCGCGTTCATGTCAGCTAGAGCTTGGCTAAAGTCAGGGCATTCCAAGTAATAAACCTTGCAGTAAGCATTTTTTAGGTCGCTATGGGGTAGGCAGTCATCTAAATCATGTGCATGGTTAAGTGGCCCAAGGCCAAGCACAATATGCTCTTGTGGGCTAAATCTTGGGCCATCAAGACGAGTAAAGGCAAGCTTGCCGCTGGCAAGGGTAATTTTTTTGCCTTGTTCATTGGTTAGGCTTAAACGCATGGGACGTATTTTGGGCATTTTTCTCATCCATTTAATAAATATGTGCCCATTACTAGGGCTTGGCTAGATAATACTTTTAATGTATACCTCTTGCATGAAGGAATACCGCGATTACTATTTTAAAAAAGCTAAACAGCAAAATTATCCAGCCCGTTCGGTGTATAAATTGAAGGAACTGGACAATAAATTCAAGCTTTTTCGTAAGGGCATGCGTGTGCTTGACCTTGGGGCAGCACCTGGTTCTTGGTCCTTAGGGGCTGCCGAAAAGGTGGGTGAACAAGGCTTTGTGCTTGCTTGTGACATACAAGAAAGCCCCACGGCTTTTCCACCAAATATTCTTTTTATGCAAGAAGATATATTTGAGCGCTCCCAAGAATTTGAAACAAAGTTAAATGAACTTGGTCCCTTTGATGTTGTTATTAGCGATATGGCCCCACGTACCACAGGTACAAAATTTACCGATCAAGCACGCTCTTTAGAATTATGCATGGAAGCCCTAGAAGTAGCAACATTATATTTGAAAGATGGGGGCAGTTTTGTGGTAAAAATTTTTATGGGACCGGATATTCAAGAACTTTTGCAACCCATGCGTAAGCAATTTATTAAGGTTAAGTCATTTAAGCCGCAAAGCTCTCGTCAAGAAAGTAAGGAAACATTCTTTGTGGGCACAGGATTTAAGAAAAGTTAAAAATACCATGATATGTGGTTGAGAATATAAAATAAATTAGGAGTATTTATGGCAGGACATAGTAAATGGGCTAATATTCAACATCGCAAAGGCCGTCAAGATGCTAAGCGTGGTAAAATGTTTACCAAGGCCGCTAAAGAAATTATTATTGCAGCCAAGGGCGGTGGTGATCCCACTGGTAATTCACGCCTAAGGGCAGCCATTGCAGCGGCCAAAGCTGTAAACCTACCTAAGGATAAAATCGAATCCGCCATACGTAAGGGCACAGGCGAAGATGCTGGTGGTGAATTATTTGAAATGACATATGAAGGCTATGCTCCTGGTGGAGTGGCTGTTATTGTTGAAACCGCCACTGACAATAAAAATCGTACCGTGGCTGAAGTGCGCCATCTACTCACTAAGCATGGCGGCTCCATGGGTGAAACGGGCTGTGTGGCATGGATGTTTAGCCGTAAGGGTGTAATTAGTGTTGATAAAAGCCTTTATGATGAAGATGCCATGATGGAAGCTGCACTTGAGGCTGGGGCTGATGACGTGGTAGATGAAGGCGATACTTGGACCATTTATACTGCCATGGCTGATTTTGGCACTGTGCGTGATAGTTTAGAGGCTGGTAATGTGACTATGCTTTCAGCTGAGCTTGCCATGATTCCACAAAATAGTGTGGAGCTTGATGCTGATACTGGACGCAAGGTATTGCGCTTAATGGATGCCTTGGAAGATAATGACGACATACAAAATGTGTATGCTAACTTTGACCTACCTGAGGAATTAATGGCGGAAATGGAATAAATATGTCCATAACTGTCATTGGTATAGACCCTGGTTCACGTGTGACTGGCTGGGGTATTGTGCAAGAAGTATCTGGAGTTTTAAGACTTATTAATTGTGGAGCCATACGTACAGCTAGTTCTGCTAAAGCTCCATTTGCTGAACGTCTAGCTAGTATATATGTGCAGTTAGCTGAAATTATAGATACTAATAAGCCTGAAGAGGCAGCCATTGAGCAAGTGTTTACGGCTAAAAATGCCATGACTGCCCTAAAACTTGGGCAAGCGCGTGGAGTTGCGGTAGCCGCATGTGCTCAACATGGCTTAAGTGTATTTGACTATGAGCCCACCTTGGTAAAAAAATCCCTGGTGGGCACAGGTCGTGCTGAAAAATCTCAAGTGGCCTTTATGGTGGCAAGGCTATTAAACACCAAGGCTACTTGGGCAGCTGATACCAGTGATGCCTTGGGTGTCGCCATATGCCACCTAACTATGCGTCGCTTTAATCAATTAACAAGTTTGTAGCATTAATTTTATTGTCTGTGTTTGGGAGGGGGTAAACGCATCTTATTTTTTATTTCATGCGGCTACTCCGCAGCCCTGCCCAAAAAACAGCAATCGTTTTTTGCATGTAAATACTGTATGATACAAAAATTTGTTTCGCAAAAAACGAGTTAAGGGAATGCCCCTTCGTTCATCCCTTACCGCAAGGATTTTAGCCAAAGCATCATTGAGAAAAAACGCTAATGTGCATGCTGCTTATTTCGCACCCTTAACCACGAAAGTACCCAAACCCCTAAAACTGCCACGCTACCAGTTATAACTAATGGTAATTGTGGAGCAAATACTATAATGCCACCAAGAGCCAACACAACTCGATATGCAATGCTTAATGTATCATAGGCATAGCCCACCCAAAATGCACCAAGAGCCATAACCCCAATAATACCACTGAGTACAGCTAAAGAGTTAGCTTGTACATCACCAAGCATGAGTAACCCAGGGTCATAACAAAAAGCAAATGGTACCAAGAAGGCTATGCTTCCAAGCTTCATGGCCTGAAAACCAGTGCGATTGGGTGGAGATCCTGCAACGGAACTTGCGGCATAAGCCGCCAGAGCAACTGGAGGTGTAATATTGGAGATAATGGCATAGTAAAATACAAACATATGCGCAGCAAGTGGTGCAAAGCCAAGTTTGATAAGTACAGGAGAACCAAGAGCTGAGGCCAAAATATATGCTCCAGTAGTGGGCAAACCCATGCCTAATACTAATGAAACTAACATAATTAGTATTAATGCTAAAAATGGTATGTCACCAGCTAGGGCAATAACAAAGCCTACCAGCTTACCACCAATACCGGTTAAAGCCACGGACCCAAGCACAATACCGGCCGAGGCACAGGCTACACATACTAGTGGAATGCCCTTTGTGCCTTCATAGATGGCATCAATGATTTGGCGTGGGCCCATGCGTCGCTTAGGGTCTGGTAAGGATACCAGCCAGCATAGAGCAATACCCACAATACCGGCCTTCATGGGTGAGGCGCCATCAAGTAGCATATAGACCACACCCACAATAGGTATGAGCAAGTAAATGCGTTTTAGAGCACCTTTTAAGTCTGGCAATTCTTCGGGACTTAAACCTTGCATGCCGTTACGAAGTGCTGTTAAGCGTACCATGAGTAGCAATGCTCCATAGTACATAAGAGCTGGTAAAAATGCACCAATCATTACTTCTTTAAATTGTATGCCAAGGAAGGCGGCCATCAAAAAAGCACCTGCTCCCATAACTGGTGGCATAATTTGCCCACCTGTGCTTGCCGCAGCTTCCACAGCTCCGGCAAAGGTTGGGGTGTAGCCAATACGCTTCATAAGCGGTATGGTAAATGATCCTGTGCCATAAACATTGGCAACAGCTGAACCGCTGATGGAGCCAAATAGGCATGAACTAACCACAGCAATTTGTGCTGGTCCACCGGGTTTTGTGCCCATGAGAGCGCGGGCTAAGTCCATAAAATAATCCCCAGCTCCACTTTTGTCTAAAAAGCCACCAAAGATTAAAAACACTATAACAAAGGTAGCCGACACCCCAAGGGGCATGGAAAAAATACCTTCATCGGTTAAATAAAGTTGCTCTACAATTTCGGGGTAGGAGAGGGATAGACCTTGTAAAATGCCCGGAAGCGAATGCCCAAAATGCATATATGCTGCAAAAAGTGCGGCTATAATAGAAAGAGGTAAACCCACAACACGCCTTGAGCCTTCAAGCAACATAAAGACTAATAATGCCCCACAATAAAATTGTGCATCTGTAAGGGGGTCTACTTGCTGAATACGATTAACAATGGCATCATAGTTTAACACACCATAAATACCAGGAATGGCAGCAATAAAACCTAGTATCCAATCATACCAAGGTATAGTGTCCTTGGGGGCATGAGAGTTTACGGGAAAGAGCATATAAGTAAGAGGTAGGATAAGCATAAGGTGAATAGTGCGCTGTAAGTACGCCTCATAACTGCCAAAAAATGCAGTAAAAAGGTGAAAACATCCTATACCTACAATATAAAAATATAGTAATTTCTGCTGCCAACCACTAAGCACTCTCATATGCAACTCTCTTTTAAAAAACTATGTGAGGCCATTGGCCCCACATAGCATGATGATAAATAATATTATTTTACACTATTCCAAAACTTAACTGCACCGGGGTGGGCAGGTACATTGGCAGGTATGGCAGTTTCAGGTGAAAGTTCTTGCACATCTTTAACTGCATTAGTTAGGTTTTGCTTATTTTCCCACATGGCCTTACTTAATTTATAAACAAATTCTTCTGGCAAGTCTTTGCGAATAACTATGCTTGTATAGTCACCAATGGTGGTTACAGGGCTAGTTACACTTTTATATGTGCCTGGCTTGATAGTATGAGACTTTGTTCCATAAGCTTTCGCTACAGCATCAAGGGCTTCTTGTTCTACTCCAAGTACGCGCACAGGCACACGACTTTCAATATTCATCACAATAGATGCTACTTGTCCTACAGAAAAAGCAAAAACATCAATATGATTATCGGCCAAAAGGTCAGCTCCACCTTCATATGATGCATATTGTACAGTCCAATCATGATCATTTTTTAGCTTGGTGTAATTGGTGTCATAACCATTAGCAAATAATACTTTTACTAAGAATTCAGATGATGTACCTGGTTTTAATGTGGCAAAGCGTACTGGAATTTTTTTGGTAAATAAATCTCCAACAGTATTTAAACCATGTTTTTTTGCAAAATCTTCACGTATAATAAAGTAAGCTACTTGAGTATAAAGGTTGGCAAAAACCACTGCATTGTCAATGCTTTTACCTTTAAAGTCTTCAGCTCCGGCAATGGCTGCACCAATAAATGATGTTACTGTAAAACCTAAATCACCCTTGCGATTATTCGAGTTAATGATGTTTGATACACCACCGCCTGTGCTATTTGTAGTTTGAACCACATTTTTAGTCCACATTTCAGAAAGTGCTGTACCAAGAGCAAACCAGTTACCCCCTGGAGGGCCTGCCATAAAGCGCAAATGATCTGGGTCTTTTGCCTCAGCAGCATGTGAAGGTTGCGCTGATAGCAATACAAAGCTAGCAATAAAAAATCCTAAACATAATAAAACACGTTTCATATCACATCCTCATGTGGTTAAAATATTAAAAAACAAAACATGACCAATTGTATACAAAAAATATTTAAAATGCAAGAGAGAGCTTTTGTTTATTTAACGTATGTACTGAAGTGACCCACGTCATTCCGATTTGGCTATTTTTAGCTGAATGTGTGATGTTCAGTAAAGTT
>CAYJLD010000069.1:0-12092 GCA_964371195.1 uncultured Desulfovibrionaceae bacterium
ATTGAGCAACAAATTACTCTATAAAAAGTAATTATGTAATTTTATTAACTTTAACTAGGAGGTTCTTTTGGACGGAGGTCCCGACAGTACGCTCTGGTCTCGGTTGAGCAAACTTTTTCGCCGAGACGATGAAGAATCATTAGAAAAAGCCATACTTGAAGCCCGCGCTGAAGGTGAAGTGGCAGCAGACGAAGAATCCATGCTTCTTAGTATCTTACGTATTGATGATATGCAGGTACAAGATGTTATGACCCCACGCACAGACATTGACTGTGTTCCTTCGCAATCAACTCTTTTAGACACAGCAAAGTTTATTGTTGAGTCTGGTCATTCGCGTATTCCAGTTTTTAACGATACAAGAGACAATATTATTGGTATTTTACATGCCAAGGATTTATTGCGCTCATTGGTAGAACCAGAAAGACAAAATCTTCCTGTTGACGACCTTATGCGTGAACCATTTTTTGTCCCTGAGACCAAGGGTATACGTGAATTATTACAAGAATTTCGTACTCGTAAACTGCATATAGCCATTGCCGTGGATGAATATGGCGGTACATCTGGCATTATTTCCATTGAAGATGTTTTAGAAGAAATTGTGGGTGATATTGAAGATGAACACGATGCACCCAAGGAAGAAGATATTCGCATTATCAATGAAAATTGCTATGAAATTAGTGGACGCACTTATTTAGAAGACCTTGAAGATCTTGGTATAAATATCCACTCTGACGAGGTTGATACCATTGGTGGATATTTAAGTTTACAAGCTGGGCATGTACCCACTGCAGGAGAGGTTTTTGATATTGAGGGATGGTCTTTTATGGTTAAAGAAGCCGATGTAAAATTTATTCGATGCATCTTGGTTGAAAAATTGCAATTCAATACCATACAAGAACAAATGCCAGAAGAATAATGCCCAAACAGATTTATTTTTTTTGGCTTCTGCTAGGCACGCTTGGTATATGGCTTGGCTTTCCCAATACTCTGTACCATGTGCCAGCATTGGTTTTACTCTTTCCTCTTAGTTTATACATTATTGGCGTTCAAGCAAGTAGCAAAACTGAAGCCCTTCGTAAGGGCTGGCTTTTGGGCCTTCTTGGCTCATCAGCTGCACTTTACTGGCTTGCCATACCAATACATAATGTAGGTATGCTTCCTTGGCCATTAGCCATACCCTGTGCCCTTGCCATCGGTGCTTATGTTGGATTTTATGCAGGAATATTTTCTTTACTTGTATTGATACTTAGGCAACATATTGTACATAACTTTGCTCTATGCATAGCCTTGGCCTGCATATGGTATATACTTGAATTCTTACGCGGTATACTCCTGACTGGTTTTCCATGGTTGCAAATAAGCTCAGCCTTTGTGCCCTGGCCTGTAATGGTACAAGCCGTAAGCATAATTGGAAGTTACGCTCTATCCGCTTTATATGTTCTGGCTGCATTATGTTTTGCAAGTGCCATGCTTTATAAAAAAATAAACTTAGCCCTAGCTGGGGCCATATGCATTATTATACCTGTAGTTTTTGGCCTTATTACTCTACAAGCAAACCCCATGCAAGAGCATAATGAAAACAAGGATTATGCCTTTATCATGGCTGAAGGTAATATTGATCAAAATATTAAATGGGAACCAAAATCACAACAATCGAGCTTGGATATATATGAAAATTTAACCTATAATGCAGTTGAACTTTGGCGCAAAAACAATCCTAATGCTAAAAATGCCATAATACTCTGGCCAGAAACAGCCATGCCTTTTTACCTTGAGCATCATCCAAAACTTACGCCAGAACTTATGCAGTTCATTAAAAATATGCAGTTACCACTACTAGTAGGAGCACCTGGAATAATTGTATATAGCAAAGAAAAGCGCGAAGTATATAACCGAGCTTACCTACTAGATGCACAAGGAAGGATAAGTAGTTTTTATGATAAAATGCATCTTGTTCCCTTTGGGGAATACGTTCCTCCTTGGTTATTAGTCAACTTTTTAGAGCCTTTACTCCAAGGCATTGGCAACTTTACCCAAGGCAAGCAAAGTAAACCCTTAAAATATAATGAACTTGCCCTTGGCATGCTCATCTGTTATGAGGGTGTATTCCCACACCTTGCAAGACAAAGGGTAATGCAAGGGGCCAATGTATTAGTAAATATTAGTAATGATGGATGGTTTGGCAATTCATCTGCCCCAGAACAGCATTTGCAGTTAAGCATGCTACGTGCCATTGAGCAGGGTCGCTTCCTTGTTAGAAGCACCAATACTGGTATTTCTGCCATTGTTGATAACTTTGGTCGTTTTGTGCTTAAAGGGGGGCAATTCAAAGCTCAAAGCTATACAGGTTATGCCCAACTTAAAAGCCATAACACTGTATTTTTTTATCTTTACCCATGGATAAGTCCCATAATATTAATTGTTTTATTGGCTGCATTATTTATGGGTAAAAGACGTTTAAAAATATAAATTTTTACCACAAATATAAGAAAAAATATGCTACATCTAACAGAACTTCGCACCCGTGCCACTAGTCTTTCAGAGCGTTTTAACACCCTTTGGGGGCGACTTTGACCTTGAGGCATGCAAAAAACGTCTTTTGGAAATTGAAGCAAAGTTAAATCAAGCCGATGCTTGGTCTGACCCCACGGCTTTAACACCAATTCTCCAAGAAAAGCGCAAACTTGAAGATGAGGTTACTAGGCTTGAAAACTTACTTAAATGCCATACTGACATGCAAGAATGGCTAAGTCTTGCTGCTGAGGATGAAGAGGCAGAGGCTCTTGAGTCTTTGCATACTCAAATTGAAAGCCTTGATCATCTACTTGATAATACTGAAATGGGCATGCTGTTATCCCACGAAGAGGATGGGCAAAATGCTATTTTAGAAATACATCCAGGGGCTGGTGGCACAGAATCTCAGGATTGGGCCGAAATGCTTTTACGCATGTATGTGCGTTGGGCTAATACAAATAAGTATAAAGTTGAACAGCTTGATTATTTAGCTGGTGACGAAGCAGGACTTAAAAGTGTCACCCTACGCATATGTGGTCCCAATAGTTTTGGGCTATTAAAAAGTGAGCGTGGCATACACAGACTCATTCGCATTTCTCCATTTGATGCATCGGGTAGACGTCACACTTCCTTTGCATCTGTTGACATCATCCCAGATGCCGGACAAAACATCACTTTAGACATTAAAGAAGCAGATTTGCGCTATGATACATTTAGATCAAGTGGCCCTGGCGGACAAAGTGTTAATACTACAAGCTCTGCTGTACGTATAACCCACATTCCCACAGGCATTACAGCCCAATGCCAAAATGAAAAGTCTCAGCATCACAACAAAGAAACTGCCTTACAAATTTTAAGGGCAAGACTTTATGATTTAGAATTGCGTAAACAAGATGCTGAGCGACAAGCCCACTATGCCGGCAAGGACAGTATTGCTTTTGGTAGTCAAATTCGTACCTATACCATGCACCCGTATAGATTAGTCAAAGATCACAGAACGAATACAGAAGTTGGAGATGTGGATGCTGTGCTTGATGGGCGCATAGATATTTTTCAACGTGAATATCTACTTTACGAACACGATAAAAAACGCTAAGAATATACATATGTCAAATACTGACCTTAATCAACTTATACAAGAGCTTATCAATGTACATAAGCGTTTAAGCCCCAAGAGTGAGCATGGCGGCCCATACTTTGTGCTGGCAAGACTTATGCAAGGTATGGATAAAAAAGCTTGGACTGAACTTTGTGCTAAGGCTGAGCCTACCAGTTGGTGCGCTCTTGAGGTGCATGATAACCCACCAAGCGTACAAATAGCACAGCTCTCAACGGATACTGCTGCCACCTTAACCGACAATTTGCTTACTGCAAACTTTATGAAGCAATTGGAAAAAGAAGTTGCCCGCGCATGCAGAAGCAATGCTCCACTTGCTGTCGTACGCTTTAATATAGTGCAAGATAAAGCTAATCCCAACCATGACCTCAACAATATTTTGCAAAAGTCACTACAACAATACACCAGTATTTGTGATTTTTTGGGCGGTATTAATCAAGAAGAATTTGCACTTATTTTGCCTGGGGCCAAAATTTTTAAAGCTCAAAATATTGTGGAAGATATTATTCAATTTTGTACCAAGCAAGGGCTTATACTTAAAGCTGGCATTGCTAGCTGTGCAGGTAAGGCGTGTCAAGCCAAAACACTTTTTAAACAAGCTGAACTAGCCCTCTTAGAAGCCCAAAACCAAAGTGCTAATATATATAAAGACCCTGATGTAGATCTTGATGCAACTCTTGTTCACTCACATGAAAAACGCTTCCTCTTTGGTGGCAATTAATTATAATAGAATTTTTTAACAAATACATATGCAAATCAATTTTACTTCTTAATACGGGGGAATTATGTCTAATACAACACTAAGTGTATGTGTCATGAGTGGAAAAGGTGGCGTTGGCAAAACCAATATTACCCTAAACCTTGCTTATGCTCTACATCAAATGTCCTATCCTACAATGTTATTAGACTGCGATATGGGATTAGCTAACTTAGACGTTTTGTTAAATATTACGCCTGAAGGCAACCTCCAAGATGCATTACTTGGCAATGCTAGCATGCAAGATATATTATATAGCTTAAAAGAAGGTTTAGACATTCTACCAGCAGCATCAGGAGTACCTGAGCTTGTGGAACTAGACGATGACCAACGAGAGCTTTTATTCAAACGCCTTGAACCATTACTTGGTAAATATCATTATGTATTCATGGATCTTGGGGCCGGTATTACTGATATGGTTCAATCATTTGCTGCCATGGCAGCCCTGCGCATAATTGTTGTGACCCCAGAGCCTACATCATTAACCGATAGTTATGCTCTTATGAAGGTCTTACACAGCAATCATAATGTGCGCGATTTCATGGTTATAGTAAACCAAATTGAAAATAAAAAAGAAGAAAAACAAACATTTGATAGACTAGCTACAGCTTGCCAGCGCTTTATGGGTATTGAGCCAGTGCTACTTGGCTCTGTACGAAGCGATAATAAATTAGTTGAGGCAGTCTTGCGCCAAGACCCACTTATGAACTGGGCAGCTGGAAGCAATGCTGGGGTTGATATACAAAATCTGGCTAAAAAACTTCAAAAAATACGCTTGAGTATGCTTGATATACTAGGAAAAAGAAGTGTATTAGAAATTGGTGCATAATAGGCATTTACCTTTGAAAAAAATTATGTTACTATTCAAAAGCTTAAATGCAAATAGCTATAATATCTGGAGAAAACATGAACAAAAGCGAACTTATCAAAACTCTTGCGGATGAGGCCAACTTGTCTATGGATGATGCTTCCGTAGTGGTAAACACCTTTGTAAGTTGTATGAAAGACTCCTTGCTTGCCGGTGAACGCGTTGAAATTCGCGGATTTGGTAGCTTCAAGGTAAAAGAATACGAAGGCTACACCGGTCGCAACCCTAAGACTGGCGAAAAAGTTACTGTTGAACCCAAGCGTTTGCCATTCTTCCGTGCTGGCAAGGAATTAAAAGAATTCCTCAATAAGTAATAGTTTGTGCTTTGCTCCAAAAATATTTTGAGCAAGTCCAAGTTTATTTTTCCACTTCCTGCTGGTGATAAAACTTTGTCACCAGTAGGATGAGTGCATTCTTAAGATGATATAGTCTGTCATTTTAAGAATTTTCGTATTTTATGGAGTGAGTATGCAACTTAAAGGTGCTTTTACAGCTTTAGTGACCCCTTTTAAGAATGGTCAAGTAGATGAGGAAAACTATCGTTCCTTTATTGAATGGCAAATTCAAGAAGGAATTAACGGACTTGTGCCTTGTGGAACCACGGGTGAGTCTGCAACTCTTAGTCATGAAGAGCATGAAAAAGTCATTGAGATATGCATAGATCAAGCCAAGGGCCGTGTACCTGTCTTAGCAGGTGCTGGTTCTAATAATACCACTGAAGCCATACGCCTTACACGTTTTGCCAAAAATGCTGGAGCTGATGGAGCTTTACTAATCACCCCCTACTACAATAAACCAACACAAGAAGGTTTATATCAACATTACAAAGCCATATGTGAAGCAGTAGATTTTCCATTGGTGCTTTATAATGTACCAGGGCGTACAGGATGTAATTTATTGCCTGCCACAGTAGGCCGATTGGCGCATGAGTTTTCAAACATTATTGGTGTTAAAGAAGCCACAGCAGACCTATGTCAAGTGTCAGATATTATAGAATTTTGTCCTAAAAACTTTTCAACAGTTTCTGGTGATGACTTTACTGTATTACCGCTTTTAAGTGTTGGTGGCTCTGGTGTTATTTCTGTAACATCAAATATTCTGCCATCCAAAATGGCCGGTCTTTGTAAGGCATTTTTTGAAAATGACTTAGAAAAAGCTCGTCATTTTCATTATGATATGATGCCCATAAATAGGATTATGTTTGTTGAAACTAATCCCATTCCAGTCAAGATTGCTCTTGCTATGATGGGTAAGATTGAAGATGAATTACGCTTACCGCTTTGTGATTTAAGTGCCAGCAATAAAGAGCTATTGCGCGCTGAACTACAGAAAGCAAAGTTAATTTAATAAAATAGCATCAAAGCATTATCCCAACTTAGCTTTATTTAAATTGCTTGCATGGTAATTATTGCACTTTATTTCAATTTAAATACTAGCTATTATTAGGGAAAAAATATAATTTATAAATTATACTTTGTAATGCAATTTGCCCCATGCGGTATTTTGGCTATTTGTGGCTTTGCACTTTGTAATACCCCACCTTAAAGCCGTAGCCCATTGCAATATTTATGTCTACACAGAAAAAGCTAGGCATTTACAATGCCAATCCACTCCTTTTATTTGCCCTTGAATAAGTAATATTCTTCGTTAGTATTTATATATTTTGAGTATGTTAAGCCTACTATCTCCGCTACGGTGATGATCCAATTTAGATGCGTTTACCCTGATTTAGCCCCCTTTGACCCTTGCACATTTTAATAAATTAAGCCATAATGAACGATGCTTTTAAGCAGAATATACTTTTTTAATAATATTGTAACTGCCTATGGATTTTACACTAAATAGGCTAAGTACATTAAGCATATGCATGATGACGCCAAAATCACCATTAAGACTATTAATGCCCAAATAAATATTAATTTTTCTGGGCATTGGAATATTGCCTTACACCAGCCTAGCACTACGGCAGTCATTGAAGCTCTAAAACAACCCCAAGTAAAACACATAGAACTTACTGCTAATGACTTGCATGCATTTGATAGTTCATTGCTAGCCATTGTTGTGCGAATAGTTAGGCATGCGAAGCAACATCAAATGAATGTTAGCCTTGATAATCTTCCTAATGGTTTACAGCAGCTGCTAAATATGAGTTTTAAAATGCCAGCTAAGCAAGAAGCTAGCCGCAAACATGTTGAAGAAAATGTAATTGAACGAATTGGTTCTGCCACCTTAAAATTACCCATAATTCTAAGAGATGCTATAGACTTCATAGGTCAAGTTGCCCTTTCCATTGGACGTCTTGTGCGTGGTAAGGCTGATATGCGCTTTAGAGATTTTTTTGCAGCAGTGCAAGAGTGTGGAGCCGAAGCTCTACCAATTATTTCTATAACTAGTCTACTTTTCGGACTTATTTTAGCCTTTGTTGGCGCTGTACAACTAACACAATTTGGGGCGCAAATATATGTTGCTGGTCTGGTAGGCATTGGTATGTTGCGAGTTATGGGGGCCATCATGGTTGGCGTTGTCATGAGTGGTCGTATGGGTGCAGCCTATGCTGCCCTTATTGGCACTATGCAAGTCAATGAAGAAGTGGATTCACTAACAACTTTTGGCATTTCACCCATTGATTTTTTGGTACTACCACGCACCCTTGCGCTTTGTATTATGACTCCGCTTCTAACCCTTTATGCTGATGCAATGGGTATTATTGGTGGTTTTTTGGTAGGTGTTTTTATGCTTAACCTAAGCCCACAAGAATACATTAATGCCACCATACAAATGGTAGCATTTAAACATGTTATTATTGGTTTAGTTTATGGAACAAGCTTTGGTGTAATCGTGGCTCTAACCGGATGCTATCAAGGTATACGCTGTGGACGTAGTGCGGCAGCTGTTGGTATGTCAACCACAGCAGCAGTGGTTAATGCCATTGTTGGAATTATTATAGCAACTGCAATTATCACCATAATTTGCAATGTACTTGAAGTATGATACACACTAATGAAAATATAATTTCCGCTCAAGGTTTACAAGTTGGTTATGAGGATTTTATACTCATGAACGATGTTAATTTTGAGGTTAAGCACGGAGAGATATTTATTATTATGGGTGGAAGTGGATGTGGAAAAAGCACACTTCTACGGGTGCTTATGGGATTAAAATCTCCAAACTTCGGGCATGTTTTTTATAGTGGTGTAAACTTTTGGGATGCAAACGAACAAAAACGCCAAGAAATTATGCGTTGTGTAGGTGTTTTATTTCAAGGCGGAGCATTGTGGAGCTCTATGACCTTAGCAGAAAATGTAAGCCTACCCTTACAGCAATACACCAATTTATCTAATAATGACATTAAAGAACAGGCTGAACTTAAGCTTGCTTTAGTTGGTTTGGCAGGCTTTGGGGATTATTATCCATCAGAAATAAGTGGTGGTATGCGTAAAAGAGCCGGCCTTGCAAGGGCTTTGGCCCTTGATCCTGACATTCTTTTTCTTGATGAGCCATCGGCAGGGCTTGATCCCGTAAGTGCACGCCACCTTGATGATTTACTCTTAGAGCTTAGGAGTGGATACAAAAAAAGTATTGTGGTGGTAACGCATGAATTAGCTTCACTTTTTGCTATTGCAGATACTGCTCTATATCTTGATGCTGAAACTAGATCCGTGGCAGCCATTGGTAAGCCTCAGACATTACTTGATAACCCTAAAACCCCGACAGCTGTATTAAATTTTCTCACGCGCGGGGAATATAAATAAAAATATAAGCTTACATAAATTAAGGAGCATGCATGAGTAAGGATATAAGTAAAACAAAAGTAGGCTTTTTTGTCATAGGCAGCTTAGCCCTCTTTATCCTAGCTATCATATCATTAGGCGGAAAGGATATTTTTGCAGAAGATATTGAATATGTACTCTATTTTGATGGTTCCGTTAGCGGATTATCCATTGGTGCTCCTGTGGTTTTTCGTGGTGTACCCATGGGCAAGGTTACTCAAATCCTTTTGGTTGCTAACTCACGTGATGAAGGTGTAACCATACCTGTTTACATAACCATTAATGCCTCAAGTATTGCCTTTACTAACTCAACTCAAGAACAACAAAGTCAAATTACCCGTGAAGAACTTATGCGGCGCATGATTCAACGTGGGCTTCGCGCAAGGCTTCAAATGCAAAGCCTTATTACCGGACAGTATAATGTTGAATTAGATTTTTTTCCTGATACACCTGCTCGCTATCATTCAGCTAATCATGCTTTTGAAATTCCCACAGTACCCTCACCCTTAGATCAATTCCAACGCACTTTAGCTCGTTTACCCTTAGAAAATATGGCCCAATCACTAAATGATGCTTTAGACGGTTTTGCTAGGCTAACCAACAATACAGATTTACATGCTTCTCTTAAAGCTATGCGTGAAACCTTTGAAAATACATCAGAACTAACGGCCAATGCTACTTCATTGCGCAATGATATTCAGCGCGCTATCAACGCCCTAGGCGATACCAGCGCAACCCTTGATAATCAATTACCAGAAGCAATGACTGCATTCCAATTAGCCATGAACGGTTTTGCAGCAGCAGCCCACGAATTAGAAACTGTACTGATTTCCACCAATCAAATAATTTCACCAAATTCACGCATTGTTCGTGATTTAGACAAAACCCTTAGTGATGTTAGTCAAACTGCCAAAGAAATAAGTAAAACTGCACGTGCTTTTAAAGAGCTTGCAGATTTATTAGAACAACATCCAGAATCCCTAATACTTGGGAAAGGAGGTAGATAATAATGCTAAAACACCCCGTAACAATCATATTAACCCTAAGCCTACTACTTAGTGCTTGTAGTCTACGTAGTCCAGAAACATCTTTTTATATATTAGATGGTGGCGGCAAAGCTCCCATTAATCTAGATAGTATTAAAGATCTCGATAAGCTGCCCACTGTTCAATTAAGTAACATTGATATGCCAAAATACCTTGATCGTAATGCCATAGTTACTCGTGATCCCAATGGTGTACGGCTTAATGTAGCTAGCTTTAACTCATGGGGAGAACCCATTGAAAGTGGATCTAAGCGCGTTATATCTGAAGTGCTTACCCCATTATTACTTGAAAAAAATGTCTTACTACAACCTCTTGACGATGATAGCTTAAGCCCATTACAAATCTACATTCAAGTGCAACGTTTTGACGGCACCATTGGTCAAAGTGTAAGTCTTGACGCTAGATGGACAGTGCGCAATAGACATGATGAGATAATAGTTAGTGGTGCTTTTTCAAAACAAACTGGGGCAGGCCAAGACTATAGTAGCTTAGTGCAAGCGCATAGTACCTTGCTAAAACAATTAGCTCAGAGTATGGCTAACCCCATTACTTCTGCTCTTAGTAATAATTAAAAATAAACATTAACAGCAAATAACCTTTACAAATGGTTAAACAAGACTAATTATAAATAGAAGAGAATTAAAAGTAATTGTTCATTACTCTAAAATAAGGACAAATATATGGATACCATAGCACCACCTAGACCTGCAGATGTTAATAGAAGTCGTGTATTAATAGTTGATGATGCACCTGAAAATATACGTATACTTGGTGAACTACTAAGAGATAAATACACTGTTATGTTTGCTCGTAATGGTGAAGATGCTCTGCGCTTGGCCAACAAAAACCCACACCCTGATATTATCTTACTTGACGTTATTATGCCAGGCATGGACGGCTATGAAGTCTGCCAAGAGCTAAAATCTAATAAATCAACCCATGATATTCCCGTACTATTTATTACAGCTCAAAATGATGAACAAGAAGAATCACGAGGACTTAGTATTGGTGCTGTGGATTACGTGAGTAAACCTTTCCGCTCAACCCTTGTGACCACAAGAGTTGATAATCAATTGGAGTTAAAAAAGCACCGCGATCAATTGGATGAATTGGTTAAGGAAAGAACTCGCGAACTTGTACTTACTCAAGAAGCCACCATTGAAGCCATGGCTAGCCTTGCTGAATGGCGCGACCCAGAAACAGGTTTACACATTAAACGTACACAGAAATTTGTTCAATTATTGGCAGAATATATGGCCAAGGATGCAAAATATGCTGATGCGCTAGATGCTAAAACTATAGAATTACTATATCTATCTGCCCCACTACATGATGTTGGTAAGGTAAGTATTCCTGATGCCATACTGCAAAAACCTGGGCGTCTTACTGAGGAAGAATTTGAATATATGAAGCAACATACCACACGTGGACGTGATGCACTATCTTCAGCTGATACTAAACTTGGTTCAGATTCATTCTTACGCATTGCGCGCACCATTGCCTACAGCCACCATGAACGCTGGGACGGTAAGGGATATCCTCAGGGGCTTGCAGAGGACCAAATACCTCTTCCAGCCCAACTTATGAGTGTTGCCGATGTATATGATGCTCTAACCAGCAAGCGTGTTTATAAACCATCCATGCCACATGAAAAAGCAAGTGAGCTCATTATAGAAGGACGCGGAACACAATTTGCGCCTGACGTGGTTGATGCATTCATAGCCTTAGAAGAGCAATTTAAGACTATAGCCGCGGCATTTGCTGACAGCGATGGACATTAAGAATTTTTGTTATATTAAAAAATTGACTTTTTACATTATAAAAATGCCAGAAAAAGATATTTCACATCAATTTCTGGCATTTTTTTATGCTAGTAGTCCTCCTAAGAAACAGATTAGCTAGCCGATGTAGCATAACACCTTTTACATATTCTTCAAAAAAGGCACACTAACTTACAATATTCCTTTTGAGCTTCAAAAATTGCCAGAAATTCGCATTCCACGCTCTTATTTCTGGTAAT
>CAYJLD010000070.1:0-9109 GCA_964371195.1 uncultured Desulfovibrionaceae bacterium
ATGGAATGCGAATTTCTGGCAATTTTTGAAGCTCAAAGGGGCTTTTTTTGAGTGGTGGCTATCAAAATTTTCTGCAAAGAAAATTTTGCGCCGCGTAAAATAAGCCAGAATTAACTTCTGGCGTTCGCAAAGCGATATTTGGAGCGAGCGTGCCTTTTTAGAAAAATGCGTGAAACGCGTTTTTTAGTACCGAATAAATAGTTTTTCAAGACTAGACAATTAAGTAATGCAAAAAAACCCTCACGAAGATTTCATGAGGGATTTTTTTGCATTTATAGTTTAGGACTATACTTAGTTGTCATCACGTAATTTATTAAGTAAGTCTTGTAATTCAAGTGCCATGTCAGAAAGCTCACGCACTGCTTGAGACGCATTTTCCATACCCAGTGCGGTTGAACCAGCGATATGGTTAATTTCGTCCACGGAGCGGTTAATCTCTTCTGAGGTGGCGGATTGTTCTTCGGCTGCGGTAGCAATACCAGAAATAAGCATGGTATTGGTGTTCACCAAGGTCAATATTTCTTCCAGAGAGTTACCAGATACAGCAGCTAAATCTGTTGCTTTACCAGCGAACTGAGCACTTTCACTTACGCGCGTAATATTCATGGTCGTAGTATCTTGAATACCACGAATGCTATTGCCTACTTCAGTGGTAGCAGTCATGGTTTTTTCTGCAAGCTTACGTACTTCATCAGCAACAACGGCAAAACCACGCCCAGCTTCACCAGCACGGGCAGCTTCAATGGCTGCATTTAGCGCTAATAAGTTGGTTTGGTCAGCAATATCAGAAATCACATCCATGACACTGCCAATGCTTTCAGCTTGTTTGCCAAGCTGCTGCATGTTATTTTCAAGCTCAAGAGCTACATCATTAACACTCTTAATGGCAGCAACAACCTGATTAACAAGATCTGCACCTTCAGAAGCTTTATCGCGCACATTGTTAGACTGGCTATTGGCCTCACCCGCATTGTTAGCAACTTCCAAAACCGTACTATTCATTTCTTCCATAGCAGCGGCAGTTGATGTTACGCGGTCACGCTGGGTCTGCGCCCCAAAGGATACTTCCTCCACTTGGGCAGAAAGTTCTCTTGAAGCTGTAGCCATACGCTCTGATATATTTTGTGCTTCATTTGCCACTTCAATAATAGTTCTTTGGGTGCTTTTAATTTCAGTTAGGTCGGTAATAAGCTGCAATACACAAGCAAGATGACCTTGATCATCGGCAAAAGGGATGGCCGTGTATGAAATATCAAGTACCTTGCCATTTGGTCTTGCAACAGTTTGCCCTGTGGCAGGACGCATGGTTGATACAGCAATGTTAAGAGCGTCTCCAGGAGTATCGGAGTCGTCACGATTCATTACTTCCTTACACGTTTTCTTAGCATACTCTGAGCCTACAACTGACTTACCTATGTCATTTATGTAAACAATGCGTAAGTTTTTATCTAGCACAACCACAGGTGAGGTTAAAACATTAATTACATTCTGATATTGTCTAAGGGTTACATTTGTGCCATTAATAAGCTCAGCAAAGGCACCTTGGAATTTACTAGCATCGGCCTGAATTTCAATTTGTCCGCCTTGAAGTTCATTTTTAATTTGGCCATATTCGGCAATTATTTTATTTAATGATTCTGGTATAGAGCGCAGTGCCTTAGCAAGGGATCCAATTTCGTCATTGCGCTTAACTTCGTAGCTGCCAGTAAGGTTACCATTAGCAATAGCTGTTGCAAACTCAGATCCTTTGACAACTGCATTTATAACAGGGCGCAAAATTAAGAATGCCACTATGGCACTTAATACAACAGCAACAACTGTTGCAAAGATTGCTATGTTGCGCAAAGAAACTAAGGCAGAAAAAATATCACGTTCTTCTGCCCTAGCTATAACAGTAATGTCACTACTCTTCATCTTGGTGTGATATGCAATAACTTCATAGCCTGCAAGGTTAGTGTAAGTACTAACTCCATCACTACCCTTAGCAATTTTTTTCATATCTGGAGTAATAGTTAAGTTATCCTTCATCAGTGGTTCTTTATTAGGATCAAGTACAACACGCCCTTCATTATCAATCGCAAAGGCATATCCACTTGTTCCAACCTCAATGCCTCTAAATACAGCATCATAGGTTTTAGCAAAAGAAATATCACCACTTAATACACCAATGACATTTCCATTTAAGCCTTTAACCGGCACAACAACGCCCATTAATACTTCATTGGTAATGGTTGACATGCGCGGAGTGGACTTTGGCATTTCACCCTTTATGGCAGTCTTAAAATATTCACGAAAAGACAAATCAAGGCCAATGGCATCAGGATTATTGGAAGCAATAACCACTCCCTTGGTGTCTAATAGGTTAAATCCATTCATCATGCCTAAGTCATTTGTACGGGTTGCAAGCCATGCATTCATGGCCTTAACCTCATCATCTGTGTGATAGGATTTTTCTGAAAAATCAGTAACATGTACATCTTCAGCAGTTAATTCAATAAAGGTACTAGTAGAATTAAGAGCATAGTCAAGCATACGCTGCAAGGTGACACTTGTAACCTGCATGGTATTTAATGAGCTTTCAGTTAATGCTTTTGAAGATTGTTCATAAGTTAAGTAGCTCAAAATACTCATAGATAAGATTAAAACCAAGGTGATTGGCAACAAAACCTTTTGTAGTAGTTTCATAAATACTCCCTTTGTTACATTTGCTACGTAATAAAATCGACCTGCAAAAAAAATACTTTATATTAACTTAAAAAAATAAACCCAAAATCATAGCAACTTAATATATCGAAAAAGTTGTTAATTGTCAATTTTTTGTAAAATAGTTCAGCTTTTAAATTTTATATATAGTGTTAATGCTAGGTTTAAATCGTCTAGCTTGTGTTTTTAGAAAAATGTTAGTCGATAAGATAATATTCAACTGTACTAACAACGCGTACCTTCATAATTTCTGGCTGGTAGTTATCTGGAGTAGTCACACTAAATAGACCTTGATTAGCTTTTTTAATCTTGCCAAGATTGCTTTCTGAATCTTTAGCGAATTTTTGGGCCACATCTCTAGCATTCTTAGTAGCATTTTCAATCATGGCTGGTTTTAGGGCGTTAAGACTTGTAAAACTGTAGGCAATACGCGCATATTGGCTGTCAATGGCTATACCATCCTTAACTAGATCAGCAACACTTTGAGATAGTTCTGCAATTTTCTTAACTTTTTTTGAATTAACTGTAATGGTGCACAGGGCTGAAAAATTATAAATCGGTTTATTGCCTTCCGAAGAATATAGGTTTTTATCCTCAATAGCTGGGGCAATGACGTTGATTTCCTTGGCATCAATACCGTTTTTTTGCAAATAATCTTGTATTTTACCATTACCAACAGCAATGCTAGCATATAATTCATCAAGGCTTGCAGCATTTACTCTAAAAACCACTGGCCAAACTACACTATCAGCAAGGACTTCCTTTTCGGCTAAACCTTTAACCACCACAGTGCGTTGAGCTTGGTTCATGCTGGTTATGGCTTCTTCAATGTAGCAACCAAGGCTTGCAAGGCCTAAAAATATTCCAAGGGCTAAGATAATGCTTGTACTGTTTTTCATTTTAAGCTCTTTTTTTAGATATTTATACATAAAAACTATGCCTGTGTAATTAATATAATTATATCTTAACCTAAGTTCAATTTCAAGAAAGATTATTTCCACTTCATTTTTTTAAATAGGCAAGTTAGAGCTATACTTGTAGTGATCTACTAATTGTATGCATGTTTAAATATATCTAGTTCATAGTAATTTGTATTATGATGATGGTGAACAAGTTTTGAATTATAGCATTTTAGGAGTTCCCATACCACGGCCTAGCCTAAAGTAAGGCCAAAATTTTCAAGCGCAATAGGCTTGTATTATGCTTTAATAATATGAGTTTTAGGCTAAAAGTACAATATGCTAGTGCTTTAGCCATAAGGTTATTTTACTTATGACTGCATTTACTTAAGTGATTTTGAGTGGCTATGCTAAGCTTGCTTGTGTTTACTATTACTTCGCTATGTTGTTGATTTTGAGTACCTGTGAAGCTATTGCTTTGGCTTCACTTACACCGCCTTTGCTGTCGTCCACATAGAAAGCAAAATACTTCCTGCTATTGCTCTCATCTATAAAACCTACAAACCAACTCTTACCTTTCATGTTTGAGCCAGTTTTAGCATAAAAAATATTATTTGGTTGGCGCATGATTTTTTTTACTATTGCAACATGTTCTTTGTTCAAAAAAGTTTTTAATTCAAAAATATTTGCAAGTAAGAATACTTGCTCTAAGGGTGATATTTTTAAAGATGAACTGAGCCAAAACCCATTTAATTCTTTTATGGAATTCTTTGCATTACCATGCCACATAGATACATCTTCATTGCCGTAATGCAATTTATTTAAAAAATTTTCCACATTTTTTCTTGGAATGGCATAAACAAGTTGATGATAATACCATACGCATGAATATGTGAAAGCCTCTTGTAAATTTAAATCTTTATTCCATTTTTCAAACCAGTATTTTGTTCCATTGTAATGCATTTTACTTTCTGCATTTTCAATAATTCCATACTCTAGCCCCATGAGAGTAGATATAATCTTAAAAGTGGATTGTGGTGGTGCTTGAAGTTTTGACATTTTTTCATTGTATATTTCTATAGATTGTGTGCTTGGCGTGTAAAAAACTGCACAACCATTCAGATCACGGAAGTATTTCTTTAAGTCAATAGATGTATATTTTGCGTCTATAAAATACTCGTCTGCTAAAGCAGATGAATGCATTGAAAAGCACACTAATAATAGCATAACACGAAAAAGTAATGCCATTTTATATTCTCCTATTTTTAAGCATCAAAGTCTGCAATCTTCTTATTTTGTTACGCTAAAAAACAATAGGTGTCATAAAACTATCATGTTGCACTCATCCCATGTAAAAACGTAGCCATAACAAAATTTGTAGCTTGGGTATCGGTATAGCGTTTTTGCTGTACGCAATTCCACGCTTGTAGGAAAATGCCTTTAAGAGCATCAGACATCCAGTCAATGGGCATATCAGCTCGTAAAAGATGACAACTTTGCAAACTATGTAAAAAAGTCTGCCAAGTTTTATTATAACGGTCTTCTAAAGCGCATAAGTGTGCATCTTCTGCATCCCAGTGCTCATCAAGCAAAAAGGAAAACGACGCCCCAAGAGGCATTAGAGCAGCAATGATGTCATGTAAAATTTCTATACCTTTTTGTGGTTCCTTTTGAGCCCTATCCACAAAAGGTTGAATTATATTAAGGCAGCGTTGAAAAGATTCCTCATGCAATGCAGCAAGAAGTATTTTTTTACCAGAAAAATAGCGGAAAAGGGTAGCACGTCCCATTTCAGCATATGTTGCTACTTGTTCCAATGAAGCATTGGGATTTTTTGCGTACACAAGTAATGCTGCTTCGATAATACGTCGTCGAGTGACAGGACGTAAACCCTTTATCTTTTGGTTTGATAAAATAATTTTGTCTTCGTGTTTTGCCATGCAATATCCTTCATGAAAGCGAATGTAGCTACTTTTGCAATATAATTAAAAAAATAAATTTTTCCTTATACAAATTTGATGTGCGCAGAGGCTCTAAAATAGAATTTTATTCAAAAATAATAAAAAAAATCTCATAAAAGAAAAATTATCTCATTTTTTGAATGGATGTGTCAAGAAAGTTTTGGGCTCAAAAAGAAGTTAAAATTATATAAGAAGTTATACTTTATAATATTTTTACAAATATCTGAAGCAGAGTCGAGTGTTGCATCTTGTTGTATTAAGTCTTTGGAATTATAAAAAAGCTATAAAAAGATTGAGCATGCTATCTTTTACGAAGCATTAATGGTAGTGTAAAGATAATTGTGCAAGCATTGACTTATCAATGCACTTTTTCATGATGAATGAAATGTCACAATTGGTTTGTGTAAAAACAACAGGTTTGACAAAGTTGTTTTATGCAAATATCTAGTGTTTATGAATACTAGCATGATGTGTTATAAAAACATCTATTTTTCTGGGGGAATTGTTTCACTTCCTTCTAAAATAGCAAGATGAAAAATTGTCGCTTTGACTTTGGCAGTAAGGAATAAAGATTTTTGCCAAAGCTGACATTAAAATCATTTCGATTATACAAAACTTGAGTCTGAAAAGTTTTTTTTAACATTTTAGCATAAATAAAAAAGCTGTGTCATATGTATTTATGGTATAAGAATAATTAAAGAATTGTAGGACAAAAACTACCATTGAGTTGTAAAAAAAATAAATTTTTATGAAATTTAATATTTTCTTAATCTTTGTGGTTTTTACTGCAATCGAGGAATGATTTTTTTAATAACTGTGCATAGCACAAATAAATGGAGAGCATTATGAAAAATAAAAAGTTTATTAGTTTTATGGTTATGGCATGTTTACTAACTAGTGGTAGTGTTTTTATGGCGCATGCAAGCGACAAGGGACAAGGTGGTGGTTTTAGCGGGCCCTCAAAGCATGGAGGCTTTAGCGGACCTGGACCTAAAGTAGTTACTATTATGGAAGCATCCAAACTAGCAGACGATACTTGGATAACTCTTAAAGGCAACATCATTGAACGTGCAGGTGAGGATAAATACAGCTTCAAAGATGCCAGTGGTCAAGGTATTGTGGAAATAGACAACGACAAATGGGGTGGGCTACATATTAATCCTACAGATATTGTGGAGCTAATCACCAAGGTAGATAAGGACTGGGGCTTCACTGAGCTTGAAGTGGAAAGCGTGCGCAAGGTACAATAATATAACCATGCCGTTACCTAGCTAAAACCATGTTTATGCACTGTCATAAAAGCGGATTTAGCTAGGTAACGCCTTATTTGATATGCGTATATTACTTGTAGAAGATGATATGATTATTGGTGACGGTCTTGTGACTGGTCTTGGTAAACAGGGTTTTACGGTGGATTGGCTTACCGACGGTGAACTAGCCCGTATGGCCCCACAAAAGGACGTGCACGACATAATTATTCTAGATCTTAGCTTACCTAAAGTAGATGGTCTTGAGCTGTTACGGATTTGGCGTAATAAGGGTCACACCATGCCCATAATTATCTTAACAGCAAGAGGTACCATAGATCAGCGAGTGGAGGGCTTAAACCTTGGGGCGGATGATTACCTTGCTAAACCCTTTTCCCTATCCGAACTCATAGCTCGCTTACGAGCTTTACAGCGTAGGTATGGTGGACAAAGTAGTCCATTACTTGAACATGGTGAGGTTAGCCTTGACCCACAAAAGCGAATGGCCTACCTGAATGGAGAAGTCATAAATTTAACACCAAAACTATTAAATTTACTTGAAATATTTTTATTAAATAAAAATTCTGTACTTTCACGTAGCCTACTTGAAGAAAAACTCTATGGCTGGAATGATGACTTAAGCAGCAACGCCATTGATGTACATATTCATAACTTGCGAACAAAACTTGGAGCATCATTTATAAAAACAGTGCATGGCATTGGTTACACTCTAGGAAAAATTAAATGAAATTTTATATTACTCACATTAAACAATGGAGTCTAACAGCTAGGCTTTTGTGTTGTTTTGCCATTATTTCCCTAGTAGTTTGGTTGATTGCCACGCTCATTGCTGTGAATACTAGCACCAATTATATTAAAACTTTCTTTGATACTCAACAGATACTCTTAGCCAAAACTTTGTTAAATATAAGCCCTGAACTACACAGCTCAGAACTACCCCCTACCAAACTACTTTTGACTTCTGATGATGACGAGTTCAAACAAGAAGATGACGATGCCCTTGGTTTTGCACTTTTTTCTGCTCAGGGTGAGGTACTTCTAACTGATGGTCAAGATGGAAAACATTTTCCCTTTTTACCTCATGCAGAAAAATTCTCTAGAGTGGATGTAGATGATGATGAATGGCGTATACTTTGGTTATATTCAGCTGATAAGCAACGTATTGCTGCAGTTGGTCAAGAAGTAGAGTATCGCAATAATATTATTTTAAATATTCTTTGGGGTCAGATTAGTCCATGGATAGTAATATTACCATTTTTGCTTCTTGGCTTTGGATTAGCTCTATATCGTGAACTACGTCCTTTACGTGATATAGCTAAGGCATTGCACCAGCGCAAAGCGCACGATACAAGCCCATTAATACATGAAAACATCCCACCAGAAATAAAGCCATTAATTAATGCACTAAATACACTTTTTGAGCGCATAGGTATACTTTTAAATCAAGAGCGAGCCTTTGTTTCCAATGCCGCTCATGAGCTACGAACCCCTCTCGCGGGATTAAAAATTCAAGCTGAAGTTATGGCCATGTCTGATGAAGATCCGCAAACACAGAAAAAATCCTTGCAAAAAATATTACAAGCTACCAATAAATGTAGTCATTTAGTGGAGCAATTACTTCTACTTTCGCAATTAGAAAGTAGATTTCACAGCAATGGCGATAATATGCATATGCGTGAATCGTTACGGTGGGAAGAGCTTATAAAAGATGCCTACCACGAAAACCAAGAACAAGCCAAAACACGGCATATCCACCTAGATTATACTATACATAGTGTACCTACCAATAAAGTGGGCCTGCCTGCACTTTGGGCCATAGCTTTAAGGAATATATTAGATAATGCCATTCGTTACACACCAGAGGGTAAAAAGGTACATATAAGCCTGTATATAGATAAAATATGTGTTGAAAATACCGGTGTTAGCATTGAGGAAAGTATATTGCCACACCTAGGCAAGCGTTTCTATCGCCCCTCAGGGCAAGAGACCCCTGGCTCTGGCCTTGGACTTGCGATTGTTAATCACATTACAAAACTTCATGGAGCAACATTTTCTATCACCAACAAGATTCAACCAAATGCCCATATGCAAAATGCAAGCACCTTAGAGACAGATATGGCAGTGCTGGCTTGCATATATTTTTAGCCTTTTATTTATCTATTCTTTGTCTAATAGACACATTTGTGCCTATTAAGTAGAACTTGTGGTGCATGTAAGACAGTACTTGGAACCGGCGGATTTTTTTGAGTTAATGGATAAGACTTCTGCTTTTAGTTTT
>CAYJLD010000070.1:9209-12010 GCA_964371195.1 uncultured Desulfovibrionaceae bacterium
TTTTTTTGGAAAAGCTAAAAGTTTTTTTATTATCTTTACTATACATTGAGCTAGGTTAATGCAAGTAAGACCTTTGGGTTAAAGATATTTTGCCTAAGGAAATCTTGCATGGGACATTTTGCGTATTGCTATGCCAAGTCCTCTTAAATGTTTTTCATCGTAAATGACGTACTTTTAGGAGAATTTATGGAGATAGATCAGATAAGAAAAATATGAATATACCGTAAGACTACAAAAGCTGTCTTTCATTTTTTGCCTAACTTTCTTTTATGTTTTTTTTGAAAAATTTAAAAGAAAGTTTTGTTTTTTTTGCTAGTTATGTATGCTAGCATGATTTTGAAATTGGCTTTCGATTTCAGTTTGGCTGCAGTGATTTGAGGGAGTCTGCAAGAGGGCGGGGCACTATGAGCAATGTACTAATTTTAGCCATAGTAATTTAATTTTAGACTCTGCTATGAGGGATAATCTATTGCTATCATATCTAAATTAAACAGTAATTTTGTTGTTGTAATAAAGGACGCATGTTACAGCATAGATATTGATTTAGCAAAAAACCCACGCATATAATATTGATAGTTAAAAAGGTGTTTTATCTTTGTTACTATATATTTTAATAAAATTTAATTTAAGGAGGAATTTATGAGAATTGCGCTTACTGGAAATCCTAATAGTGGTAAAACAACACTATTTAACGCAATTACAGGCAAGATTGAAAAAGTAGGTAACTGGGCTGGCGTTACAGTTGAAAAAAAGGAAGGTGCCATTAAGAAAAGCCTGTATGACAGCAAAGAAAATATCATAGCTGTCGACTTACCCGGAGCTTATTCCATGTCGCCATTCACATCTGAAGAGAGCATTACTCGTACTTTTGTAAAAACAGAAAATCCCGATGTAATTGTTAACATTGTAGATGCGACAAATCTCTCTCGCTCTTTGTTCTTCACCACTCAGCTTTTAGAGGTTGGCATACCTGTGGTTGTGGCACTTAATAAAAGTGATTTAAATCAGAAAAAAGGTATTAGCATAGATGTTGAAAAGCTCTCGAATGCACTTGGTTGCCCTGTTGTGCAAACTGTTTCAACAAGCTCTGATAGCAATGGACTTAGAGAAATCATCTCTACTGCCATCGCCCAAAAAGGTAAAACGCAAATAGCACCTTATCAGGACTCTGTTGATATAACAGACGAAAAGGCATTAAGTGCCTCCGATAAAAACCGTTATGAATTTGTAAATAACCTTGTTAAAACTGTTGAAACACGTGCTACAAAAAGCAATGCCCAAACCATGCAAGATAGCCTTGACCGCATTCTTGCACATAAATGGTTTGGAATACCTATATTTGCGGCAGTTATGTGGGGGGTATTTTATATTTCACAAACAACAGTAGGTACTATGATTGCGGACTGGCTCGTGGGCTATATTGATACGTTTTATGAGTGGGCAGCGGGTGCACTTGGCGAAGATGTATCTCCACTAGCAAGTTCAATTTTGCTTGATGGCATAATTGGCGGTGTTGGGGCTGTGCTTGGTTTTTTACCGCTCATTATGGTTATGTTTTTCCTATTAGCACTTTTAGAAGATTGCGGATATATGGCTCGTGTTGCCGTTGTTATGGATAGATTTTTTAAAGTTGTTGGTCTTTCTGGTAAGTCAGTTATCCCAATGGTCATTGGTACAGGGTGCGCAATCCCCGGTGTTATGGCTACAAGAACTATCAGAAACGAACGTCAAAGAAAAACAACTGCAATGCTTACGCCATTTATGCCATGCGGTGCGAAACTTCCCGTAATTGCGCTATTTGCAGGTGCTTTTTTTGCCGATGATCCTTGGGTTGGTACTAGTATGTATTTTACAGGCATAGGGCTTATTATTGCTGGAGCATATCTTGTAAAAATTATTACTGGTGAAAAATATGCACGCTCGTTCTTTATTATGGAATTACCAGAATATCAATTCCCAAATCTTTTACGTGCCACCATGTCAATGCTTTCACGAGGTAAAGCATTTATCATAAAAGCTGCCACCATCATCTTGGTTTGCAACGCTCTTGTTCAAATCATGCAAACATTTGATTGGTCATTTACTGTTGTTGCTGAGGGTGCAGAAGGTACGAGCATACTTGCTTCGATTGCAAGCCCATTTGCTATTTTGCTTGCTCCCTTGGGGTTTGGCGCATGGCAATTAGCTGCAGCTGCAATTACTGGATTTATTGCCAAAGAGAATGTTGTTGGCACCTTAGTGGTTGTTTATGGTATTACAAACTTCATTGATACAGAAGAACTCGCACTTGTAAGCGGTGCTTCAACTGTTGCTGAAACAATGGGCATGACCTCTGTAGCAGCTTTGGCATACCTTATGTTCAATCTTTTCACTCCTCCATGTTTTGCAGCTATAGGGGCTATGAACGCTGAAATGGAAAACAAAAAATGGTTGTTTTCAGGTATAGGCTTACAATTTGGTACAGCATTTGTTATTGCATTTTTGGTTTATCAAGTTGGTACATTGATAACTCTAGGTACAGTAGGCACGTGCTTCATTCCTGGGCTTATAGCTGTTATCGGCTTACTTTCTCTTTTAGTTTATTTGATAAAGCAAGGTAATGTAAGGTCTGGTGCAAAATATCATGTAGCACAGGCTCAATAAAGTGTTTTGAAATTACTTTAGACCGTTTATGAGTAGTTCTGCATACTCATACAAAAAATGCCCCCAATGCAAAATGTATTGGGGGCATCAAATTGTCATATAGTTAGTCGACGCTTGTATAGACCCGCCCCCGAAGTCAAGAAGTTTTTGCGTTAAAT
>CAYJLD010000071.1:0-11880 GCA_964371195.1 uncultured Desulfovibrionaceae bacterium
ACTTTCGCGTTGCTTCACCGCCGGCTAATTGCTCAAAAAACCTTCCCCAACCTCACACATTGCCTCGGCAAAGAGTTCTGTTAGTAGTAATATTTTCTAAATCGGAATCACGTGTGGCTTTCGCGAAGTGACATATAAAGAGTGGGTTGGTTTTTTAAAAAATGCGTGCTAACGTGCTTTCAGCATCAATTATTAAACTTGCCACTTATTATCATTTTCATTTTTTTATCTTATATTTACAATAGTAAGGACACAATTACTTAAATTGCTCCTTATTATCATTTCCAAAGTTATTACACTTACATCAAATGAAAGTGAAAATGAATTTCATCACATTAACATATCAATTTTTTTAAGTTTTTTAAAAATTTTTTTTGGTTTTTTTCTATTTTTTACTTGAAAAACAATTTAATCAATTGTATTATGTTTTCACTCATTGAGTAAAAACCAAAAACACGGTATAAATTGCCATTAGGAGAAAACATGAACGGATTTTTAAGATTTGCCCTTGTATTTTTAGGTGGAGCTGTTGTAGGAGCCCTTGGCGCATCTGTAGCATCTCGCTCTGATGGTGTACGTCCCATGGCTGCTAATTTAATTAGTCGTGGCATGGATGCAAAGGATGCTTTCATGGGTAAGGTTGAAACCTTAAAAGAAAATGTGGAAGATTTAGTTGCAGAAGCACAAACTTCTGCCGAAAAGCGTAAAGTAAGCAAAGAAGAAGCAGCTAAGTAAATATTATGCAATTAAGTATTGTTCACGAAGTAATTGGCGTACAAGGCAGATTACGGTTACGCGCTAGCCAAGCCTTAAGTCTGCGTAGTGTAAAGTTAATTAAATGCACACTGGAAAATTTTGCTGGCATTGTTGACGTTCAAATAAATGCCAGAACTGGCAGTGTCTTATTTTACTACAAAGACTTTCCCAGTCGTGAACAAGCCCTTGATGCTCTAAATATTCGACATGCTCCCATACCTGACAGTATGTCACTAGTTCCAATAAAAGATGGAACTATATTACCTACTTCAGGTATGGAAACTAAACTTTTTGTATGGCCAATTGCACGATTTGTACTTTTACGTCCTTTAATGCCTATGGGTATACGCATTTTTGGAGCAGTGCAAAAAGCTATACCATTTATTTTACAAGGTATTAAGTCGCTATTACAAGGCAAACTTAATGTAGATGTACTTGATGCCACATCCATTGCCATTTCACTTTTCCGAAGAGATTTTCGCACAGTTAGTATTCTTACATTCCTATTGACCATGGGCAATGCTTTAGAAGAGTGGACTAGACAAACCTCAAGAGCAAGCCTTGCTCAAAGCCTAAGCCTAGATATTGATACTGTTTGGGTTAAGCGTAATGATGAAGAAGTACGCATTGCCCTTGAAGAACTAACACTTGATGACATTGTAATTGTACGATCTGGTAGCGTTATTGTGGTTGACGGTGTGGTAATGGACGGTGAAGCCATTGTTAATCAAGCTTCCATGACTGGTGAGCCTGAAGGCGTGTTCCGTAAAGAAGGCGGAAGTGTTTTTGCTGGAACAGTGGTTGAAGATGGAACATTATTCATAAAGCCAACTCATATTGGTACTGAAACTCGCTTACAAAAAATTGTTGAATTCATAGAAGATTCCCAACATTTAAAAGCTTCAATAGAAGGTAAAGCCATGCGTATGGCCGACCTAGCAGTGCCGTTTACATTTTTATTAGCTGGGCTAGTATGGCTTGTAACGCGTAACCCATTGCGTGCGGCTTCGGTCTTGTTAGTTGATTATTCTTGTGCCCTACGCCTTGCAACGCCACTTGCTATCTTGGCTGCCATGCGTGAAGGAGCAAGCCGTGGCGTACTTATTAAGGGTGGAGTATTTTTAGAAGGTCTTGCAGCTGCTGATACTGTTGTATTTGATAAAACAGGAACTCTTACCCAAGCCAAGCCTCGTGTTGCGCAAGTAATAGCTCATGGCGAACTTTCAGAAAAAGAAGTTCTACGCCTTGCAGCTTGCCTTGAAGAACATTTCCCTCATCCTGTGGCACGTGCTGTTGTTCAAAAGGCCGATGAAGAAGGCTTAAAGCATAGAGAAGAGCACAGCCAAGTTGAATATATTGTTGCTCACGGCATTGCTAGCCGCTGGCGTGATCGTCGAGTTTTACTTGGCAGTAGGCACTATATTTGTGAAGATGAAAATATTAGCCTTGGCCCCTTAGAGGATAAGGCTAATGAATTGCTGTCTCAAGGTTACTCTTTATTATATTTAGCAATTAATAATACAATTGCTGGACTTATTGTCATTGAGGATACTGTACGCGAAGAAGCTTTTGAAGTTATTCAGGCTCTATATGCATCTGGCATAAAACGTATTGTCATGATAACCGGCGATGAAGAACGCTCAGCTCAAAATATTGCTAACCGCCTTGGTATTAGTGAGTTTTATGCTAAAATTTTACCTGTAAATAAGGCTGAAATTGTGCGTCAAATTCAAGCTGAAGGTGCTAAGGTTATAATGGTTGGTGATGGCATGAACGATGCCCCTGCCCTATCACTGGCGGATGTTGGAATTAGCTTGCGCGATGGTACAGACCTTGCTCAAGAAGTAGCAGATGTGGTACTTACTCATAGCTCTCTTGAAGGTTTGGTCATAGCAAGACAATTAGGACAGAGGGTACTTAAGCGTATTCAAGCAAACTTTAGCTGGAATATGGGACTTAATTCGGCCTACTTGGGGCTAAGTTTATTGGGCCTTATTACACCTACAATTTCAGCAGTATTGCACAATGCAACCACTGTAGGTGTTACTGCCAATGCCATGCGCCCCTTAATTCCAGTTCAATCTTTAACCCCCACCAATGGAGAAAATGCATGATTGAGAACTATGTAACATCCTTCGTGGATGGAAGGATACGCTTTCGCCATCCTATTCTAAAAGATAGTCAAATTGTAGAGCAAATAGGTGAGCTTTTGCAGAATGTTCCTGGTGTGGTAAGCTTAAAGCATAATGAACGCACTGGTTCACTACTGCTTGAATATGATCAAGATACTTTAGATAAAGAAACATTATTGAATCTTATGCAACAAGGTGAACAATTTATTGACTTTGAAAGCCTTGATGTACAGGCTAAAAAGCCTTTGTGCTGTTTACCAAGTAAGCTTAAAAGTATGACCACAAGAGAAAAGCGTAAAATGTATAATCGCACTATGGCAGTAGCACTAGGTATTTCTGCTCTAGCCATTGGCGTTGGCAATGAACGTGTTCATGCTCTAACTGGTATTGTTTTTTTGGGTCTCTCACTGGGACATATTAAGAGAATGCATAAGGCATTGATGTAAAATTTTTATGTTATAAATTTTAATGTAAAAAAATCCAATCTTATTAGCTAGAAGATTGGATTTTTTTACATCTACTATTTTTATTTACATGTTAAATATCAATACCTTCTCGTGTAACAATTGCAAAGTCACCACCAACAATTTCTAACATATCTAATAATTCAAAAAGCACATCTTTATTCCCTTCATAGCTTAAGCGTTGATTATTAAGCAACAAAGCAAAGGTAGCTTTAGAATCAGGACCGCAAAGCAGTAAAGGCAGTTCTTTTTGTGGCATAGTCAAAGTTAACTGAGAGTTATCTCTCATCTTCGTACCATAATTTAGCACAGAATTACCAAGGAAAAGTGCATATATTTTGTTAGTATCTGTAAAGACAAAATTTATCACAATGGATTTATCCTTAGCTTTTTCCAATTGCAGGCGAATACCCATATAATCGAAAATCAACTCAGGAGTCATCTCTTGCAAGGTATCTAGGCTAAATGTTGGAATATCAGGAGCTTGTGCACCATGACGCAATTCAAAAGCTCCTTGAAGATAAATATTTCGCCATGGGCCAGATTCAGCTTGATAACCTAATTGCTCCAATGTGTCCGCCATAAGGTAACGCGCTTGCATATTCTGTGGATTATCAAAAACAACATGCTTGAGCACTTCTGCTACAAAGCGATACTCTCCTGCATCAAAGTCTACTTGAGCTTTTTTGAGTATTTCTGTTGCTCCACCCATATATTCAACATATTTTGTGGCCGCAGCCTTAGATGGTAAATTATTTAAATCAGCCGGATGTCCAGAATACCAGCCCATATAACGTTGATATACAGCACGGCTATTATGCTCTAACGTACCATAATAACCATGATTTGCCCAAACTTGTCCCAATGAATCTGGTAAAGTTAATTTTGCTGATATTTCTGAAGGCATATAGCCCTTATTCATAAGGCATACAGATTGATCGTGAATAAACTTATATAAATCGCGTTGTTTTTCAAGTGCTTCAACAATATCAGCATTACCCCACATGGGCCAATGGTGAGATTGAAAACGCACCACAGCTTCATCACCCCAAAGCTCTATGGTTTCATTAATATACTTTGACCAAACAAGACAGTCACGCACTTGAGCACCGCGTGGTGTAAGTATATTATGCATGGTGGCACAACAGTTTTCGGCAAGCCATAAAGCTTTATATTGAGGGAACCAAGTATTCATTTCCGCTGGTGCTTCTGTTCCAGGGGTCATTTGAAACACCATGTCCACACCATCAATACAAACCAGCTCACCAGTATTAAAAATTTCTTGTGTGGGAGGTATAAGCCCTGTTGAACCAAGAGAATTGGTCATACCAAGACCACTACCAACACCACCCTTAGCGTTGCGTGGTAATAGCGCACCATACATATAATGTGCACGACGCCCCATGGCCTTGCCAGCAATAACATTCTCAGAAACGGCATGTTCTAAAAATCCCTGAGGTGCAATGACAGCAACTTTTCCAGCTTCAACATCTGCTAAGTCCACAACACCATGAATGCCACCATAATGGTCAAGATGAGTATGACTATAAACAATACCTAGTACAGGAAGTTTACCGATACCAACACTTTGAGCATATTCATGTAAAAGGTCCAAGGCGGCTTTAGCAGTTTCTTTGCTAACAAGTGGATCAATTACTATCCACCCACTATCACCCTTTATAAAGGTAATATTAGAAATATCATAATTACGTACTTGATAGATCTTTTCAGTAACTTTAAAAAGTCCATGATACATATTTAACTTAGACTGACGCCAAAGACTCGGATTTACAGTATCTGGAGCCTGACTGCCTTCAGTAATAAAGGCTTCATAATCAGTTAAGCTCCATGCAAAACCACCACCTTCACGAGGTATATTTAAATCATTTTTAAAGAGCAAGCGATTGCGTTTGGCATCAATAAAATCTCGCTCATTATCTTCATTTTCCACTGTTTTATAACGCTGTTTTACTAATTCTTGTGCTCTTTTAGTAGCCTTAGTTGCAGCCTTTGGTTTTAGCTCTGCCGCTAAACTTTGCTGGCATTTTGCTCCTGCTTCACTACAATTCCCCTTATTTGTCACAGTATGTCTCCCTTTATGGTTAAAAAGCAAAAAGTTTATAATAAATTATCAACCATCAAAAATATAAATCATTTTTTTTGCTTGCACAAGAATATAAAAAAAGCACCCCGAAGGGTGCTTTAAGCGGAATAACTTTTGCCAATTTAATTATTTGAAAAAGCTTTTCAAGCTTTCTCGTAATTTTAATTTTTGCCTAGAAACTATATTCCATAATAAGGTTTACTTTCCAAGCATCAGATTTTCCACCCCAGTTATGAGGCTCGCCACCAGTGGCATCATGCCATGCATCAACATCAAATCCGTTAAAGATGTAGCCAAGTTCCACAATAGCATTTAGATTTTCGTAAATGCTCCACACTGTGTCAAAGTTTACTTCAACAAGGTAGTCTTGTGTTGTTAGATATAGGCCATCGGACCAGCCATTATTACCAGCATATTTCATCATGGATGGGCTGTTAGTACCACCAAAGTATGTTACGCGGAAAGTATGGCTTAAATCTTCCGTGAAGGAGAAGTCAGCTAATTGCAAACCAATACCCCATGTACCATCATAAGTTACGCTTAAGCCAGACTCACCAAGAGCTCCCCAGCCATAACCATCTTGAATAAATGAAGTAAAGTTACCAGTACCGGTAATAGTTGGCATACGCTCAGAACCATTTTTCACGTCACCATCATCACCTGAGGCATACCATCCAAAGATACCTGGACGTCCCCAATCCATATTGTACTCAAATAATGCTTTAACTACATAACCTTGGCGATCACTACTTGCAACTGTTGTTCTACCGCTATCGCCATTTACAGCCCAATAATCACCAAAGCCAGAAGATGAACCATAGTTAATATCAAATTCAATATTAAATGGATCAAAAGCAGAAATAACTACTGGAATACCGGCATACCATTGTGTACCATAAGCTTCGCTATCGCCATTCCAACGATCACGATCAAAGCCTATGGGTAAAAATACTGAACTTACGTCATCAAAGGCATTACCATCACCCTTCATAGAGTTTCTACCCACAGCACCAAAAAGTACCCATGGAGTAACTTCAACACCTTCAAAGGTTAAAGGCAATGAAAGGCCAAAATAGTCTACGTTATCAAGGAAGTTGTTGGGATCATCTTCGTCATCATACAAATTACCATCATTGACATAGTTGTCATTGTAAGGACGAAGCCACATGGCAGAAAGGCTTACAGTGTCATTAAACCTATAGTTTGCAACAATACCTGCAACTTGTTCGTCAAATACAGCTGAACCACCAGCAGCATTAGGCATAGCGGCACCAAAAATACCCATGCGGAATTGCAATTCAGTATTAGGTACATACCAGTCAATGTATGCACTCATAAGTTCAACGATAACACCATCTGCACCTAAAGCACCGCCGGTTTCACGTTGACCCCAGATGGTGTCACCCATTTCAAACTGTACTGTACCAGATAGGTTTTCGTTAGCAATAGCATCCAATTGTAAACGCACACGCTGTGCTGCTTGGAATACATCATTGCCATTATTGAAATTTCTTTCAAAAGAATTTTCAACTCCACCATAGCCCATGAGCCACTCACCAGAAGCTCTAAACTCAATAGCTTTAGCCTCAGTTGCAGCTGCCCAAACCAAGCCTGCAGCAAGGATTAGGGTAAGTAGTTTCTTCTTCATAGTTTCCTCCTGTTAATAAATTGCCACTTTTTAGTTGCACAAGATTATGCAATTTACTATTTAGAAAAATTAAATAGCAAAAAGATGCAAAAATCCTAAACATTCCTAACGGCGCCACTATGCAATAAATGAAAATGATTGTCAACATCTTTCTCGTTTATTATAAACATCATATAATTTAAAACAAACAATGCATCGTACTAGTGCATAAACTTTATATTGTGTTACTTATTTTATTAATATATTACTAGCTGAGAAAAATTTTAAATGGGTAATTTATGAGCATAAACATAAGATTAGAGCAAAAAAGTGACTTTCAAAATATTGAAAATTTAGCCAGAGATGCCTTTTGGAATCTTTATTTTCCAGGTTGCCATGAGCACTTTGTTATTCATCAAATGCGTAAACATCAGGATTTTATAAAAGATTTATCGTTTGTCATTGAATTAGATAAAGAAGTGGTAGGTGCCATATTCTATACTCATTCCAAGGTAATTCTACATACCAACAATGAAGAGCTAAACACTATTAGCTTTGGTCCTGTGTTCATATGCCCAACCAAGCACCGAAAAGGCTTGGGCAAGGCTTTAATTAACCAATCCATTAAAGCGGCTAAGTTAGCAGGGCATAAGGCTATCATTACCCTTGGTTATCCTTATCATTATAGCCCATATGGATTTTTGGGTGCAAAGACCTATAATATTTCCATGCCCGATGGCAAGTTTTATACTGGCTTACTTGCACTGCCCTTGCAACATGGGGCGCTAGATAATATTGCTGGATATGCTGAATTTTCTAACGTTTTTGAGGTTGACCCCCAAGACGTTGAATTATATGACCAAGCAAACTTTGCGCCTAAGCCAAAACTTACTCTGCCAAGCCAAGATGAATTTGCAAAAGCTTGCATAGAAATTGATGAGTAAATTGAGGCTGAAAGCAAGTGAATTTAAAAATTTTAAAAAACACTTGCTTCCAACCTCAATGGATTAAGCTTCGGTTAATTCCTCAAGCTCATCTTCAAGATCGGCAAGTTCTGCTTCAAGAGCTTCTAACTCTGCTGAGCTTTCACCCTCTTCTAATTGTGATTTCATGGAGGAAATTTGTGCTTCAATAGCATCAATTTCCGATTCTAATGTGGTTTCTGAGCTTGTGCTATCTGTACTAGTAGAGCCACCACCATTACCTCCGCCACCGCCACCACCATTACCGCCTCCACCGCCCTTGGAGCCACCATCTGCGCCAGATTCACCCTTAGCATCTGATGCTTCAGCAGGTACAACCGTTTCACCCTCTAATAAAACAGTATCTCCCTCAGCTGAGCTTTCACCTATTAACTCGGAAGTTTCATCATATTCTGATTGTTTTAACTGCATTTCTGCATAGGAAGAGCGGGCTTCATCGGATATTGTAACAATATCACCTTGTTTTTTCTCTTCTTCTTGTTTAGTTGTATTTAAAGTGCCAAATGGCTCTACACCTTGCATTCCCACCATACTGCCAGACAGTAAATCTATACTCATAAATAGCCTCCTAGGAAATAAATTCCTTGTGCATGCTTTTTGCAAAAAACATTCCGAAATGATAACCTAATCCCTTGGGCACTACACATAATAATTTTTAAATAACCATTTTACAGATATAAAAAAATTATGTATTTTGCCGATTAGGTAAGTATCGCATTATCCTTGGAGGTAAAAATGTATCACTACAAACGTATAGCTTTTTGTTTTGCTTTTTTATGCTTAGTACTTAATCCCTATATAGTTCATGCTGCTAGCATTGCTAAGGTTATAGCAATTACTGGAGGGGTAAGCCTTGAGCGTGCCGGACAAAGCAGCGAACTTAAGCTTAAAGATGATTTATTATTAAATGATATAATTCGCACCGACGCAAATGGCAAAGCTCAATTTATATTTAATGATAATAGCACAGTAACTGTTGGGGTAAATAGCAGTTTTGTGATGGAAGCATATGATGATGGTGATGCTAAATCTTTTCAATCCAATGTGGCCGTGGGCTTAGCGCGCTTTGTAACCGGCTCCATTGTAGAGAGCAATCCAGAAGCTTTTTCTGTACGTACTCCAGAAGCCACAGTGGGTATTCGAGGCACGACTTTAGCTGTGCTAACAAGTAATGGTCAAACTATTGTTTCTACAGAAAATAGCACTAAACAGCAAAGTGTTGTTGTAAATGATACTGTAGTGCCTCCTGGGCATATGGCTATCTTTGGACCAAACGCTAGTATTATATCAGCTCCAACTCCCATGACACAAACTCAACGGCAAAATATTATTGACCAAACGCGCATCGGAACTCCTGTAGCTGCAACAAATCTTGATATTAACAATTACCCCGACGATGTAATGCATGGATTAATTAGCCAAAGTGAATTTGAAAGCACTTTAAATGCCACACGTTTAATAAACACAACTACTAATAGCATTGAAACAGACATAACAATAGCAGATGCAACAAATGCAGCTAATAGCTTGGCAAATAGTAGAGAGGTGCTAGGTCTTGCGGTGGGTGGTTTTGAATTTGAAGGAGTTGGCGGCAATGACACCGAAGGCAGCTTTTCCTTTGAGGCAAACCTAACTAGTGGTGTCATCTCACAAGCTACATTTAACACTACCAATGCAGGTGGTGGTACATTTACTGTTAGTGGTGGTAGTGGGCTCATTACACCAAATAGCTTTAGTATTAGCGGAGGTGCAGCTTCATTTACCAGCCAAGGGGCAGGTAATCTCTTAAACTCTTGGAATGTGCGTGGCACTGAACAATTGGCTATAGGTAGTGAAGTTGAAGGCGATTTAACTGTTGATGCTCAAGGAACTAATCAACCTTACCGAGGTGAGATTGAAGGGGCTTTATTCCCTAAATAGTTGACATTTGGAGCGGGCTACCTTTTTTGAAAAATGCATGGAAACACGTTTTTTAAGCATCGGCTAAATAATCGATATTAAATAGTATGGTAAGCATTTAAAGATGTAGTTTTTACAATTAAAAAGATTAAATAAAAATGCTAGAAACAAGGGCATGGTATGCGCTTCTCTAGCATTTTTTTTGGGTATAGGCCAAAAGACCTTTCTATAAAAAAACTGTGCGTGGCATAAAGTTATCCAGAACTTATTTCTGCCAACCCTAAGTGTTTTTGTAGTCAATGCGTCTTGCAAAAGGTCACTGGAAAATGATTTTTTCCACTTCAAATAAAAAAGCCTGTGCCTAGTTTTTACACTAAACACAGGCTTTTTTTATAAATACAAAGCTTAGCTTAAAACGACCATGCAACACCTGCATTGGCCACATGTTGGTCATAAGTATAAAGCTCACTATTAGATAAATTATTCATGTATTGGTAGCCAAGCTCAATACTCCAAGACTCACTAATGGGAATATCTATGTTAATACCAGCTCTTAAACGATGGTCTTGCCTATAATCTTCTTCAAGCACGGTAGCTGGTCCATGGAAATATTCACCGCCATAAGCCACAAATGGCGACACACGAATGTCAAATGGCAAGACAATGGTAAAGTTTACATTGGCTTCAAATCCGTCATATGAATTTACTGCGTCATATGCAGTGCCTCCAATATAACGTCCACCAAGCGTGATATTATGCCCACCATCACCAATAAAGACACGTAGATACTGTCCAACAGAACCATACCAACCATCATAAGAACGATGCTCTGAATAGTCACGCCAATCAAGGTTAGCACGAGTAATTAAATGTACCTTGGGTGTAATTGCATAAACAAAATTAGCTTCTGGTCCAACAGATACAACATTTTGTAAAAATGAATAATCAAAAATTTGTGCCCTTGCTCTAAAATCAAAAAGAACATCAGTACCTAAATAGCGCACACCAGCTGAACCAGTTACAAATTCAGAGCTCACTAAATCAAGGTCATAGAGTTTTTCATGTGTATTATAGCGCGCAAAAACACTGGCACTACCCACAATCCACCATGGGCTTACAATATCAAGCCTATGCCCAACATTAATATTTGCCCCCATATAGGCTGCTAGGCTATCTTGTGACTTACCATCAATTAGGGTTAAATCCCAATCACCTAAAGAAATATCATTGGAGGCTGGCCCACTGTTTACATTACTATCATAAAGCAAACCAGTACGGATTTTACCAGATATTTGTGTACGCTTATGTTGTTTTTTCCACTTAGCCGCAAGGTCCATATTTTCCACAGTGCTTGCTTCGGGATTTTTGGCTAACTCCATGCCTGAGCGCTGTTCATCATTTTGTATGCTAAGAGCATATGCTAATTCTTTTAATAATATTGGCTCATTAGGATACATAGCCAACAAACGCTCATAAGCCATAACAGCTTGACCTGGCTTATTTACACGCACAGCCGCACGAGCATAGCCTAAGTTTACCACAGGGCTTGTGGGATCTTCACGCAATAATCGCCCATAAGCTTCAAATGCAGCATCATAATTTCCTTGCTTAAATAAATTATCTGCTTCGACCTTGGCTTGTTGCAAAACATTTTTTACAGCTGAACTGTTTGAATTGGGTACACCAGCCGCTTGAGCCTGGCTAATTACACTAAAAAACAAACAAAAAACCATCAAACAAATTTGGACACATCTTAACATACTCTTCCCCCATTTATCATAAACACTTACAAAATGGATAAGTTTTGTATACAACTATATTAATATAGGTAACATTGCAAGTAAGTATTCAAAATTCTAATTTTTAATTTTTAGTACTAGTATTTAACGTCCCTATATAGTCGGTACTGAAAAAC
>CAYJLD010000072.1:0-10934 GCA_964371195.1 uncultured Desulfovibrionaceae bacterium
GCAATTTTTGAAGCGAGCGTGCCTTTTTAGAAAAATGCGTGAAACGCGTTTTTCAGTATCGACTACTTATAGAAGAAGCTATGGTGTAATTACTTTATTACAAAAAATTATTAGCTTGCTTGTATGCGCGTGGGCAATTAAGGCATAAAGGAGAGAGTATGTTTATTATTCTACATAGATATCATTTTGTTGTCGCTTTATTGTTAATGCTTTTTACCTCTACAGCTATAGCTCAAAATTCTATGATAAAGCAAGATAGTCAGGACTCAGAAGCTGTAACTTTATATGGTGAGGCTATTGATTTAATAAAGCAGAAAAAAGACTTGGAGCATGCTTTTATTTTATTGCAAAGAGCATCCTTGCTTAATTTTGTCCCAGCTTATAGAGCCATGGGACGCATGTATGAAGATGGCTTTGGGGTTGAAGTGAACTTGCAAAAAGCCTTGGAGCTCTATGAATTGGCAGCAAGTAAGGGTGATCGCACTCAATTTTATTTAGCCAATATGTATCATAAAGGGAAAAACGTTCCTAAAAATGCAAAAAAAGCTTTAGCGTATTTTATACAAGCTGCTGATAAAGGACATGCAGAATCTCAACTCATGGTTGCACGTTTAACTACTAAAGATTGTTATGAAAAAAATGATTTTAGTATGGCGGAGCATTACCTAAGCTTGGCAGCGGAGCAACATTTGGCTGAGGCCCAGTATTTATTGGGATACTTGCATATGGCTTGTATAAATGGTCCTAAAAGTACGCAAATTGCAATTCGTAATTATATTTTAGCCGCAGAACAAGATCATGATGGGGCCCAAACTTCCTTGGGTATACTTTATTTACGAGGTGAAGGCATAAAGCGCAATACAAAAAAGGCAGCTCAGCATTTTGAAAATGCCGCAAGGCAGGGGAATTCTGAGGCCGTTTATATGTTAGCTCAAATGTATCATTTTGGTGATTACTTTGAACAAGACAATTTTATAGCATATACACTTATATTGCTTGCTGAATTTCTTGGGGGTAGCATATGTGAAGAAACTGCTTTTACTAAAGCAAAAGCTGATTATGCAGCACTTTTAAGCACAGATGAACAGGTCAAAGCTGAGGTCAAAGCTAAGGCCGAAGCTGAAAGTATGGCTGCTAAATTTGATGGAAAATAAATGCAAATTGTAGCTAAAACAAGCATTTTTTTATATATTGCTCTTAAGCTTTAAGTGCTATATAGTAAATTATAAATTCATTTGAAGGAACAATCATGCTTACCCTTGCTTTGGCCGTGGGCTTTGCCCTGCTTATATCTGCCGTATGCTCACTTACAGAAACTATGCTATACTCTGTTACTTGGGCTCATATTGAAGCTTTACGCAAAGAAGGTAAACTTTCTGGTGAGTTACTATATATTATGCGCACACAGGTTGAAAGGCCCATTGCGGCAGTACTAACCTTAAATACAATTGCTAATACAGCTGGTTCTGCCATTGCTGGTGCTGCATTTACATCTGTATTTGGTTCAGTTTATATGGGTATTTTTGCAGCCGTATTTACTTGCCTTATCTTGGTGTTTGGTGAAATTATCCCTAAGACCATAGGTGTGATTTATGCAAATCCTGTCTCTACCTTTGTGGCACGCCCTTTATTTTTAGTGACTAAATTGTTAAGCCCCATTATTTGGCTTTCTGCTCTTATCACAAGACTTATTTCGCCATCAACCAATGGGCCACAGGTTTCAGAAGATGATATACGTGCTGCCGCAACACTTTCTAGGCAGGCTGGGCGAATTGAACCATATGAAGAAAAGACCATAAAAAATGTACTCTCACTGGATAAAAAACGCGTTTGGGATATAATGACTCCGCGTACAGTGGTATTTTCTTTGTCTGCGGAGCTTGACATTCATGATGCTTGTAAAGTACATGATGTATGGCACTTCAGTCGTATTCCTATATATGCTGAACATAATGAGGATATTGTTGGCATCTTGGAGCGACGCACCTTGGCTATGCATATGGCCGATGGTGAAAATTGTACCCTTGGTTCTATTATGGAACCAGTGCGATTTGTACAAGAAAGCAAAAGCTTAGACAAATTGCTACAAGAGTTTTTGAATTCACGCACCCATCTTTTTGTCGTACTGGATGAATACGGCGGTTTAGCGGGTGTGGTTTCCCTTGAGGATGTGCTGGAGGAGATATTGGGTCGCGAGATTGTGGATGAAAGCGATCCAGTGGTTGATTTACGCGACCTTGCAAGAAAAAGACGCAAGGCTGCTACGGAAGATGTGGTATAGCTAGTGTAGTTATGCCCTGAAACTTAATTGACAAATGGTAAGTATTTTTGCTTTGGCATGGATACTTGCAAGCACGTAAGTGGAAACGGTAGTGAGTTTATTATGAAGAAAAAGAAGTCTACGCCCATGTATGTGGTAGCCCTGCTTTTGTTTTTAAGCGGAGCAGGTTACTTAGTCTATTCTGGGCTTACAGAGAACAGTGTCTATTTTCTCAATGTATCAGAGGCCTTAGCTGTTGAGAGTGAAAAGCTCAAGGCTGCTAGACTTTTTGGTACTGTTGCCGCCGAGGACTTGCATCCTGTGGAGCAGGGCCCCGGTGTTATTTTCCGCTTAGTGGATAAGGAAAATACTTCACAAACCTTAGTTGTGCGCTATCATGGCGCAGTACCGGATACTTTTAAAGCCGGAGCTGAGGTTATTGTGGAAGGTGGTCTTAATGGTGAGGGGGTTTTTGCCGCTAAAACATTAATGACTAAATGTCCTTCTAAGTATCAAAAGGAAAATAGGCAAATTTAGGCTCCATCGCTATCTTGCCTCTATACAACCAACATTAACTTTTTGGGCTTTACCCAAGGGAGTATCCATGTACATTTTTGCTTATGGTATGCTCATGCTTGCACTTTTTTGCTGTCTTGGCGGTGCTGCTTTTGCCATTTTACAAATTTATCAAGGGCGTACGTCTTCTTTGAAAATTGTTGAAGGCGCGCAAGTTATTATGACAGCAGCATTGGTGTTGGCGTCAGCGCTTTTATTACACGCACTTTATTGGAATGATTTTTCTCTAGTGTATGTAGCTAGTTATACAGATATTGCTTTGCCAATCTTTTATCGATTAACGGCTTTTTGGGCTGGGCAAGCTGGGTCATTGCTCTTTTGGGCTTTGTCTGTTGCTTTGTGTGGTGTATTTTTTCTTTATACTAGGGCATACAAAGAGTTAAGTGAAACAACAAGGCTTTGGTTTTGGATATTTTTCTTAAGTATTATGGGATTTTTTGCTCTACTACTTACATCTTACAGTAATCCTTTTATAGTGCAAAATCCAGTCCCTAGCGATGGTAATGGTCTAAATCCACTATTACAAAATCCAGGCATGATTTTCCATCCCCCATTACTCTTCTGGGGTTATGGTGGTTTTGTTATTCCTGGCTGTTTAGCCTTGGCTCAATGTCTATCTGGCAAGCAAGAAGAAGAGGGCTCTTGGGTTAATGTAGCAAGGCCGTTTACACTTTTAGCTTGGTTATTTTTAACAGCTGGTATTATTCTTGGGGCTTGGTGGGCTTATATGGAGCTTGGCTGGGGCGGATATTGGGCTTGGGATCCTGTTGAGAATGCTTCACTAATCCCATGGCTTATTGGTACTGCTGCCATTCATACTATGATTATTGAAAGTCGCCGCAATAAGCTTGGACGCACTAATGTCTTTCTTATGTCTTTAACCACTATCTCTGCATTTTTTGCAACTTATTTAGTGCGTAGTGGAGTTATTAACTCTGTGCACGCCTTTGGTGATGGTGGGGTAGGATTGCCATTGCTTGTGTTCATTTTAGCATCCACGGCCTTGTGTGCATTTATTGCTTTTAATGGACATAATAGTCGTAAACATTTAGCTGGCATTGATAGTCATGAGGGCATGTTAGTTGTAACTGCTTGGATTTTACTCATGCTTTCAGTTATCATTTGTGTAGCAACGCTTTGGCCTCTTATTAGTCTTTTATTTTCAGAACAATCTCAAGGTCTTTCAGCAGATTTTTATAATAGAGTTTGCTTGCCATTATTCGCACTTATTAGCGTTATATTAGCTTTTTGTCCTTGGCTTGGCTGGAATGGAGGCCTGCGCGATACCAAGAAGGTGCTTATTATAGCATCGGTTTTTGTGGTTACTGGTGTGGCTCTTTGGTTCACTAATTATCGTACCCCTACAGCTTTTATTGCTACATGTGCCTCAGTGGCTGCTGCTGTTTCCATTGGTTTATTGCTTATGGATAGGGTTGTGCGTTCCCAGCGTAATACTCTTGCCGCCTACGGAGTGCATATTGGTTTAATCATGATGTTTATCGGGGTTGCTTTTTCAGGTCCGTATAAACTTGAAGATGACCTACTCTTAAAAGAAGGCGAAAGTGCCAATCTTGGAGGCTATACCATGACTTTAAGCAAAATTAGTGATGGTGTTAGTCCTGTAGGTTTTGAGTATCTTGAAGCGGTTCTTAGTGTAAAAAAAGATGACAAAGAAATTGGAGCTGTTACGCCTCAATTACGACTTTACACAAAGTTTGGTAACCAACATTTTTATGAGGCAGCCACACTTTTTGGTCTTGGTAACGAAATATATGCTTCCTTTTTGGGAATTGATAAGGATTCAAGAGTAACCCTTAGAGTTAGTGTAAATCCCTTAGTTAATTGGATGTGGATTGGTGGCACGCTTATGTGCTTATTCCCATTCTTCGGTCTAGGGCGGCGTAAAAATAGCACCAAGAGTGAGACCGCTTAAAAGTGGCTTGAATGTTTTGAGGAACAAAGCTTAACTATGCTTTTAGAATTACATAATATAGCAAAATTTTTTGGTAATAGATGCATTTTTAAAAATGTAAGTTTTAGTATTGCCGAAAGTAGTATTAGTTTGCTTATGGGGGCCAATGGTGCTGGCAAGTCAACCTTGCTTGGCATCATGGCTGGCCTTGCCAAACCCAGTGCCGGACAAATGCAATTGCATGTAAGCGAACAAGATATAGGATATCTTGGGCATAGTACCTTTATTTATGCGGGGCTTAACGCTTTAGAAAACTTACGTTTTTGGGGTGAGTTATATAATAAACCCACTCAAGATGAAAAACTTAAAGTAATACTTGAGCGTGTTGACTTGGCTCCTTTTGCTTATGAAAAAGCAGGGGTTTTCTCAAGAGGTATGGCTCAGCGCTTAAACTTAGCACGTATCTTGCTTTTGGAACCTAAACTTTGGCTTTTGGATGAACCTTGCACTGGATTAGATGTAGCCTCAGCTAGTCTTTTACGAAGTGAGGTGACCAAGGCTTGCGAAAGTGGGGCAGGTATTGTTTGGATAAGTCATGATATGGGAGCAGATGCAGGCTTAGCTCAACGTTTATTGTGCCTTGAAAAGGGACGGCTAGCATATGATGGTCCCATAGAAAAGATGCTGGAGGCCACATGTTAAGAGCAATTTTGGCCCTGGTTAAAAAAGATGTATGTTTAACTTTAACGCGCGGCAGTGGTTTAATCCAAGCCCTCTTACTTGGTCTTTTGCTATTATTTGTTTTTAGTTTATCCCAAGAAGTAGGCAGCGTTATGCCTCCTCAAGGGGCCGCGGCCGTATTTTGGTTGGCCTCTGCTTTTTGCCAAGTGCTTGTGTTCAACATGCTCTATGGTATTGAAGAAATGAATAATGCTCGGCAAGGCTTGTTACTTATTCCACATCCCATTCAAGTGGTTTGGATTAGTAAGGGTATTGCCGGTTTAATTCTTATTTTGGCAGCACAATTGGTGTTTTTACCTGCAACTATTGTTTTTCTAGGGCAAAACATCTCACCACTTTGGCCAGAAGCTTTGCTAATAATAGTCTTAGTAAATCTTGGTATGGCTGGCCTTGGCTCACTGCTTGGGGCCTTGGCTCAAGGTCAGGCAGCGCGTGAGTCTTTATTAAGTATTGTATTGTTTCCTTTGCTTATACCTTTACTTTTAGCAGGTATTCGTGTGGGGGCAGGGGCTTTTAGTGATGCAATGCCTGAGGGTTTAAGTTCATGGATTGGCATTGCCCTTGCCTTTGATGCTTTATTTTTAGGTGCTGGGCTTTTTCTCTTTGGTTATATTTATGCAAGTGAGGACTAAATGGCAAGAATTATTCCAGTAATTGCAATTTGTTCTGGTATTGTCATGGCAATTTGTCAATGGTTTATTTTTGTTTATGCACCTACAGAAGCAATTATGGGTATTGTGCAAAAGATTTTTTATATCCACTTGCCTCTTGCATGGTGGGCTTTTATGAGCTTTTTTGTGACTTTTGTGGCTTCCATAGTTTATTTGCGCACTCGTAATAATAAGTGGGATGCACTAGCTCTAGCAGCTGCTGAAGTAGGAGTGTTGTGTAGTGGGCTTGCCATTGTTACAGGTTCCATATGGGCAAGGCATTCTTGGGGCGTTTGGTGGACTTGGGATCCACGGCTGACCACAGCGCTTATCATGTGGTTTGTATATATGGGATATTTAATCTTGCGCTCTTTAGATATGCCTGCAGGGCGTAATGCTACTATACGTGCTGTTGTAGGTATTATAGCCTTTATTGATGTGCCATTGGTATTTTTATCAGCAAGGTTATGGCGCTCCATTCATCCAGCCGTATTTGCCTCCAAGGGTGGCGGTTTAGATGATGCCATGAAAACCACAGTATTTGTATGTTTGTTTGGCTTTGCCTTTGTTTGGGCAAGCTTAGTATATATTCGTAAAAAACAATTAGAGCAGAGTAATCAACTAGATATTTTGCTAACTCAACAACAAGAAAATTTATAGGAGTGTTCTTATGGAAAGTATATACTGGCTTATGAGCGCTAATATTGCCGTATGGCTTGGTATTGGAGCTTATGTATTCTTTCTAGCTCGCGTGCAAAAAAATCTTGAACAGCGTTTGCATTTAAAGGAGGCCCTTGATCATGAATAGTATAACAAATCGTAATATAGTTTTAGCAGCCTTGGCCCTTGGTATTGTGTTTATGCTTGCGGTGTCAATGGTGCAAAGAGTTAGCAACCCAAGTTTAGTGGTTCAAGGCCGTGGTGGCGGCATGCAAGGTCAAGCAATGGATGCTGAACAAGGCATGCCCATGTCGCCAGAAGTGGGGAGTTTAATGCAGGCGTTACAAGAAAGCCCCAATGATATACCAACACTTATTAGGCTTAGTGAACACCTCATTGAAAGTGGTGAACTAACTGCGGCCGAAAATTTTATTCATCGTGCATTGGAGCTTGATGCTAAAAATCCACAAACGCACTATTTGCATGGTATAGCTCTATATAATTCTAATAAACATGATGAGGCAGTCAAAGCTTTTGAACAAGTAGTAGCTTTAGATGATCATGCCTCAGCACGTTATAGTCTTGGTATTTTGCAGATTTATCATTTCAAAGATGTTGAGAAAGGTATAGCAGAATTTGAGCAGGGCTTAAAAGATCCTAATGCTCCAGAAGAGTTAAAAGAAATTATTCGGGCTGAAATTGAAAAAGCTAAAAAATCAAAATCAGAATAAAAATATATAGGAAAAAACATGGCTATGAAAAATAAAACCAATCGAGGCAATCAAGATAATTCTTCATATGTTCGTAAAAGTACCTTTATAGTATCTGTAGTGGCAGCATTAATTTTTGGTTTATACATGGGTACTTTAATTACAAGCTTTGGCAGTTTTTCCACGCCTACCGATGGTGGGAAAAGTAGTGAGATTGCAGCAGAGCTAGAAAAGGCTAAACTAGCCGCAGAAAGCGACCCTAGCAATGTTCGAGCTTGGATTACTCTTGGTAATTTATACTTTGATAATGGGAATCCTAGTGAATCTGTCAAGGCTTATACCAAGGCTTTGGAGCTACAGCCTAACAATGCTGATGTGTTAACTGATCGTGGTACTATGTATCGTGAACTTGGGCAATATGAACTGGCTTTGCAATCATATAGCAAGGCTACAAGCGTAAACCCCACACATAAGAATTCACTTTTTAATGCTGGTGTGGTGCTATATTATGACTTAAAGCGTCAAGCAGAAGGAATAGCTAAATGGGAGCAACTTTTACGCATTGACCCCAAGGCCACTGCACCTAATGGCGAACCCTTGGCAGATATGATTAAGGGATTAAAATAATACATTGTTTTAGTGTATCCTGAAATTTGGGGGAATTTGACTTAAAATAAGCTTAAAAGCTTGATTTTTCTGCTTTACGGACCTACAATTTACGCGCTACTAAATTTTTTAATTATAAGTAGCGCGTTTTCTTTTAAGAAGTACTTCAAAACATCTACATATATGCAATAGGAGATAACAATGCTAAGGAAGTTTTTTGCAAAGAAGCAATATATAAGTATCGTTTTTGCATTGATTTTTTATTCTATCTTATGCGTTACCCCTAGTTTTGCCGTAGAGCGTATTCCTGCAAATATTGATGCTAATTCAATGTCATTAGTTGATAATTTCGATATTTTAGTTGACCCTGATGGCAACTTAAATATTGAAGATATACAAGGCGAAAGCTTACAAAATCAATTTCAAGCCCTTGATGCCAGTGGATTTTTAAAAGAAAGTGGTACAGTGTGGTTACGGTTTACTTTGTCTGAGCGTGATCCACGCATAGCACCAGATGTATTGCTTTTAGACTTAGGCAATGGTTTGCCTGCAACTCCCACTCTCTATGCCCCAAGATATAATATGCTCACAGATACTGACCAGTGGCAAGAATATACGCCCACTCAGCAATCCATATTTCTTATGCCTGAGGCAAGGTCTACTCCTCTAACTGCTTATATTCGCTTAGAGGGTATGCCTAATCCGTGGTTTGCCCCAACTCTACGCACCCCTCATGATGCCGCCACATCCTTGGAGCGTATGGCAAATCCGGCTATCATTGTGGCCCTTGTAGTAGTAATGTTATTAAGTCTCTTGCGTGGGCTAACCGAAAGAGGTCAATGGCGTATTTGGGCAAGTTTATATACTGCCGTGGTGCTTTTTCATGCCTTTTGGGGCATACCACCAACGCCCAAAGGTTTTATTGAGTTAAAGGATATGCCGGCAGCTGTAGCTCCAGGTTTAGCTTTAATGCTGCTTCCACATGTAGCTAGGCATTTGATGCGAAGCAATATGCATTCGCGTATTATTGATTTACAATACATACTTTTAGCCTTACCCGGTGTGGCCTTAGCTCTTGTGCCCCTTATTCCAGGATTTGCTTGGACTTTACGCTATACTACCATATGGCCAGTTTTGACCATATTACTAGTACCAACCACGCTTGGGGCATGGCTAAGTGGTTTGCCTGGGGCACGTCGTTTTTTACTTGGAATACTTTTGCCACCGGCTGGTGTTGCCATAGCCTTGGTGGGCTTGCAAGAACCACATTTTTTGCCCTTATCTATTTTACAAACATTACCGCTTTGGGGTGTAGCTTTGGGTACATTAATTATTGCCGGCACTGCTGCCCCGCAAGAATATTCTAAGAGTGAAGATGAGGAACATGACAAATCAAAAAATATTAAAAACAACAATGTAGATAGTTTTCAAGCTGATGAACAAAGCCTTGATGACCCAAATCTTAAACTAGTTACCATTAACGAAGCTCAAAGTGCTAAGGAAGAGCAAGATAAGGATTGTGATGATACAGCCATAGCTCTTGAAGAACATTTGCGTTGGCCTGTGGATCAGCTATTAAGAGATGTCATGGCTCTTGAGTCTTGTGCGCTACCCCCATTGGTGCGTGAACATGTTTCATCTCTATCTAATGTGGCGCGTGACATATCAAATACCTTAAGTGCTCCAGCGCATGAAAGAAATACAGCCCAAGCCATGGGGCATAGAAGTGATGATATTTTTGAATTACAAGGACTTTTACGCCAAGCGCATGATAGTGTCTCTGCCCTTGCTGATAGTAAAAATATTGCTTTATCATGGTTTATGCCTCCGCATTTATCCCAAAGCTATAAGGGGGATGCTGTACACTTGCTTTTTGTGCTGCGTTTATTATTAGAAAGCTCTGTGCGTGCAACAAATCGTGGAGCGGTGCAATTGGCGGTGCGTAGAGTACCAGAGAGCATAAATCCAGGACATTTACTCTTTACTGTAACTGATACTGGTACAGGTAAACCTCCTCAAGAGCGTAGCGTTTCAGCCCTTGCACGGGCATGGGAGCTTGCTGCTAGTAGTCATGGTTTCTTGGGTGTTGAAAGCAATGCCTATGGCGCATCTATTTCTTTTACATTGCATTGTGAAGTTACTACACAAGATATGCTCAACAAAAGTCATAGGGCAAAAGAAGTGCAATACCCATGTGTTATGATTGTGTCTGATAATGATGCAGATCGTCAGTTATGGTCATTTTTCCTAGAAAAATTGCCCTATACCATTATTGAAGCCAGTAATAAAAAAGAAACATTGGAACTGTATGCTGAGCATGGGGCAAAATTGCTTATTGTTGATGCGCGAATTCCCATGCATAAATTACAAGAAATTATTAGTAGCTTACGTAAATTTGAAGCAAAGAATAAGCAAGAAGAGGTTTTATGCTTAGGGCTTGCATTAGACAGTTCAAAAGAACAAGAATTGCAAGATGTGGGGCTAAATAATATTCTTGCAATGCCCATTACTAGGAGTAATTTGCGTGACCTAGTTAGTAAGCTTTTGGGTAATATTGGTGACTCTAAGGCTGCTACTTGTCAGGAAGACAGTGACGATATAGTGGACACTGGTATGCCAATTTTGGAGATGGGAGACGCAAAACTGAGTTTGGAACCACTGGATGAACCTTTGGAACCAAGGCCCCATGGCAAATTAGAAATTGATTTGGATTTCACACCTACGCAAGAGCCCGAACCAGAACCCACACCAGAACTGGCGCCAGAACCAGCGCCTGAGCCTACACCAGCACCAGAGCCAGAACCAGAGCCAGAGCCAGA
>CAYJLD010000073.1:0-10866 GCA_964371195.1 uncultured Desulfovibrionaceae bacterium
TGGCATTAGAAAATGACATACCAGCCATACACTGAGCAATGTGCATTTCTTTTCTTCCTTCTTCATCTCCACCATGGGATGCAACAACGTTATCTGCTATCATTTCAATGGATTTCAAAGCTAAAGCATCAGTAATAGGATTAGCCACAACAGAAACATAGGCTTCAAAAGAATGTGTCATGGCGTCCATACCTGTGTTAGCTACAAGCAGTGGGGAAAGGCTTTTTACTAGATTAGTGTCAACTATAGCTACATCTGGTGTAATATTATAGTCAGCAATGGGGTACTTTGTGCCTGTTTTTTCATCAGTAATGATAGAAAATGCTGTTACTTCTGTACCAGTACCACTAGTAGTAGTAATGGCTACAAAATATGCTTTTTTGCGAAGTGTAGGAAGGTTGAAAGGCTTGGCTGCTTCTTCAAAAGTAAATTCTGGATTTTCATAGAAAATCCACATGGCTTTAGCCGCATCAATGGGTGAACCACCACCAACACCAATAATGATATCAGGTTGATATTCATTCATGGCAGCAACACCGCGCATTACTGTGGCAACACTTGGATCAGCTTCTATACCACAAAAGATGGTACTATCAATGCCAGCTTCTTTGAGGTTGGCTTGTATAATAGCAGTGGTATTGTCCTTAATCATTCTTTCAGAACCAATAACCAGTATAGCTTTTTTACCAGTAAGGCTTTTCAAGTGCTCAAGGGCATTTTCACCAAAATAAACATCTCTTGGAATAGTAAATCTTTTCATCTATAAATCCTTCTTAAAAAATTTTGCGCAAAGCGCGTTTGACGAGCTATATAGACATGAAAAAAAGATTGCACAAGAAGGCACTTTATTGTTTGGTAAAAACAAAAAGGTGAGCAAGGTACTTTTTAGTGCCCCATAAAAGCATGAATAATTAAGATGTTAGAAGTGTTTTGACAATGAACTATTTATTATAAGACTTAATAACTTTTTTTCCCCAATGACTTAAACTTTCTAAAATTGGGATAACATCCTTTGCAAGCGGTGTAAGAGAATACTCCACCGTAGGTGGTGTTGAAGGATATACAGTACGTACAACAAGCTTATTTTTTTCTAAATTTCGCAGTTGTTGCGTCAACATCTTTTGCGTAATACTTGGAATAATCTTAAAAAATTCGTTAAAACGAATTTTCTCCGCAAGATGAAGATTCCATAAAATAGTAGATTTCCATTTTCCAGAAATAACCTCAAGGGCCACTTCTCTTTCGTTAACAAAGTTATTACAACTTACTTTATTTTCGCGATCTTCTGGCAAAGCAACCTCCTAAATATAGCATAAAATTGTTATATAACATTACATGACAAAAGCATTATATCCATATTTTGCTTACCAATCAAGCTATCAATCTTTATGTCTACTTAGGGCACACGTGATTCCGATTTAGAAAATATTACTATGAGCAGAACTCTTTGCCGAGGCAATGTGTGAGGTTGGGGAAGGTTTTTGAGCAATTAGCCGGCGGTGAAGCAACGCGAAAGTGCCGAGCCGCGAAAAAAACTTTACTGAACATCACACATTCAGCTAAAAATAGCCAAATCGGAATGACGTGACTTAGGCCATTTGTAACGCATACAAAAACTATACACTGGCTTTATATGTAACAACGGGGCATTTAAAACTACTTTTCCCATCATAAAAACACCTATTATGGCAATATCATGCATCTTTAAACCATTGCCTTTGAGTCACATATAAATTATGGTGCTCTAACACTTATTATACATCACACAAATTACTTTAAGGATTTCCAATGGACAAACAACTCCTAGAAATATTAGCTTGCCCACGCTGTCATGGCGAATTAAAGCTAAAAAATGAAAACAACAAAGATGTTGGCCTGATATGTGAAGCTTGTTCTTTATTATTTCCCATCCGTGATGACATACCCATCATGCTCATAGAAGAAGCAATACCCATTAATAAGGATGAAAGCACATGCGCATCCTCATAGCCTCTGACATACACGGCGCACCAGATAGCGTACTTTTTTTACAAAAAAAAGTTGAACTCTTAAAACCAGATTTATGTATTTTACTTGGAGACTTCCTATATCATGGGCCAAGGAATCCATTGCCCAAGGGTTATTCCACAAAAGATGTGGCAGATATGCTAGCCAACCTAGATGTTAAAATCCTAGCTTTGCGCGGTAATTGCGATGCAGAAGTGGATGAAAGCCTCTTGAGCTTCCCCTTAGTAGATCAAAGCTGGGTCTATGCGGATAATTTATGCATATTGGCCTCACATGGGCATAGATATGACTACTCCCTACCCAATTTTACCAATATACCTACTGGTAGCATTATATTAACCGGTCATACCCACGTACCAAGGGGTGAATCCTATAAGCATGTATATTGGTGGAATCCTGGTAGTATATCTCTTCCCAAGCAAAGCTATCCACGCTCATATGGATTTTATGAACAAGGCCAATTTAGCGTTTTTGATATGCAAGACAAATGTTTTTTAAGCCATAAGGTTCATATGGCAAAGCCTGCTTAAGCCCCAAAATGGATATAGTACAAAAACCACCCTTTGAAGTAGCTTTAACTCACTGCAATAGCTATAATACGTCCGAAGTACAACAGGCTGTATTATGCAGTCTTATATCTTGCAATTTGCTTGGACCTAAGGCTTTATTAACACGAAATAGTAATGTGTTAGTTAAACCCAATCTGCTACGCAAACACCATTTAACCTGCACCAGCCCCCAAGTAGTAAAAGCCCTATGCATTTGCCTTCTTGACCATGGTATAAAGGTACAAGTGGCAGATTCACCTGGCTTTGGTTCAGCTGAGGCTGTGGCTGAGTACATTGGTTTAAATGACGCCCTAAGCCCTCTTGGACTTAAAGTGCAAAGCTTTGAACATGCTAAACCCATAAGAATAGAAAAATCTAAAACTTGGTCTATTGCACGCCTGGCACTTGAAAGCGATTATATTTTATCTGTACCACGCTTAAAAACTCATTGCCAAATGGGTTTAACCCTTAGTGTTAAAAACCTGTTTGGCTGTATTTGTGGTTTACATAAAGCCATGGCTCACGCTATACAAGGGCGCTGCCTACAAACTTTTTCTAATAGTATTCTATCGCTTTATGCTGCATTACCACCCTGTGCGGCCCTAATAGACGGCATAACAACTATGCATATTACGGGACCCTCTGGCGGAAAGCCCTTTGACCTAGGTTTAATTGGAGCTAGCCCCTCAGCCATGGCCTTAGATACTGCAATATACCACTTACTAAATGCACAAGAAAACTTGACCCCCCTATGGCAAACAGCTAAACTTGCTCGCCTTGAAGATGCATTGATTGAAAATATAAACTTTACACTACAAAACACTAAAGAATTTAACGCAAATGACTTCATTTTGCCACAGAAACTAGAAGATACTTCATTTCTGCCGCATCGCTTAGTAATTAGCTTATGGAAGCGCATCATTAGCCGCTTTTAACATACTATTAAGGAATCAATATGCCGCGTATACTACCTAACGACACTGATATATATGCCCTTACTGACTCTAACTTAAGCCTTGGACGCCCAGCTATACAAGTGGTTACTGAGCTTCTAAATGCCGGAGTAAAAATCATCCAATACCGTGAAAAAAAACTTAAAAGTGGTGCAATGCTTGAAGAATGCTTACAAATACGTGCCCTAACTTTACAAGCTAATGCCTGCTTCATTGTAAATGACCACATTGATATTGCTATGCTAGTTGATGCCGACGGTGTACACATAGGCCAAGAAGACCTACCAGTACCTATGGTGCGCAAACTTATTGGACCTAATAAAATTATTGGCCTATCAACACATAACCCCAATCAAGCCAATGAAGCCATAAATCTTGGTGCAGACTACATCGGAGTTGGACCAATCTTTGCCACCCAAACCAAGGAAGATGTTTGCGCTCCCGTAGGCTATGAATACCTAGACTTTGTAGCCAAAAATATTAATGTCCCCTTTGTGGCCATTGGTGGCATTAAAAGACATAATATTGGAGAAGTAGTCAAACACGGCGCTAAATGCTGCGCCCTAGTTTCCGAGCTTGTGGGAGCTGAAAATATTGTTCAACGCGTACAAGAAGTGCGCGCTGCCATGGGATAATTTTTGGGGATTTTTTTGGGGATTTTTTTGGGGGGAACTTTTGTGAACAAAAGTTCCCCCCAAACCCCCCTCAAAAAACTTTAATATAAGTATGAAATTAGAATGTTTATAAAAAACTATAGCAGATTGTGATTTATAAATTTTTGTTCTTTAATCACTATATACTTTAAACCATAAAAGAGATTAACATGTCTGAAGAGTTAAATTTAAATAATTTTAAGCCAGATTTTAGTAAGGGCAACGGTCTTGTTGCTGCCATAGCTCAAGACTATAGCACCAAGGAAGTACTAATGCTTGCCTGGATGAACCAAGAATCTTGGGAAAAAACTCTTGCCACAGGTGAAGTTCACTATTATAGCCGCAGTCGCCAAAGCCTTTGGCATAAAGGTGCCACATCCGGTCATGTACAAATTGTACACTCCATTCGACTTGACTGTGACAGCGATGCTGTTATCTTGCTGGTGGAACAAAAAGGAGATGCGGCCTGCCATAAAGGCTATCGCTCTTGTTTTTATCGTGAATTAAAAGATGGAGTGCTTGAACAATGCGCCCCATTAGTATTTGATCCTAAGGAGATATATAAATGAGTACGGAAAAATTAAAGCTTGGTGTGCCTAAGGGTTCGCTAGAAGATGCAACCATAAACCTATTTGAACGGGCCGGTTGGCGCATACGCAAGCATCACCGTAATTATTTTCCTGATATTAATGACCCAGAAATAACTGCATCCCTTTGCCGCACTCAAGAAATTGGACGCTATGTTATGGATGGAGTTTTAGATGTGGGCCTAGCAGGTCTTGATTGGCTAATAGAAACCAATACCATGGATCATATTGTTAAAATATCAGACCTTGTTTACTCTAAATCATCCAACCGCCCAGCACGCTGGGTTTTAGCAGTAGCAGGCGACTCACCCTATTATAAGCCAGAAGACTTAGCCGGCAAACGCATTGCAACAGAGCTTGAAGGCATTACAGAACAATACTTTAAAAAACGTGGTATTGATGTAAATATATTTTACTCTTGGGGAGCCACAGAGGCCAAGGTGGTAGAAGGCCTGGCTGATGGCATAGTAGAAGTTACCGAAACAGGCACTACTATTCGTGCTCATGGCCTTAGAATTATTGATGAAGTCATGTGTAGCAATACTGTGCTTGTGGCCAATAAAGAGGCTTGGGCTAATCCTTTTAAACGTGCCAAAATAGAACAAATTGACTTATTATTACGCGGTTCATTACGCGCTGAATCCTTAGTTTGTTTAAAACTAAATGCTCCAGCCAACAACCTTGATGCCTTGCTAGACTTATTACCAGCCCTAAACTCTCCTACAGTTTCACCCTTACGCGATACAGCTTGGCTTTCTGTAGAAACCGTAGTTGGCACTGATATTGTGCGTGATTTAATACCAAAACTACGCGCTGCTGGTGCTGAAGGTATAATCGAATATGCCTTAAACAAAGTTATATAAGAGCCATCAAAAAATTATTAAGGAATTATTTATGGATAAGCCCGATTCATCCCAAGCATTTCTAGACTCACTACCAGAACTCTTACCCGATGAGCGTTTTGTTTTTGCCTGCAATGAAACTGTACCTTGTTTTAATCGTTGCTGTGCAGAATTAACTCTGCCCCTAACACCCTATGATGTTTTACGGCTTTGCAAAAATATTGAAATGAAAAGTGATGAATTCTTAAAAACATACACGCAAATGCGTACTTTTCCAGATACGGGCTTTCCCTTACCCTTACTTAAAATGCAAGCTAGACCCGATGAACCATGTCACTTTGTAACTCCAGCTGGCTGTTCTATATACGAAGATAGACCTGGAGCTTGCAGAACATACCCATTAGGACGTGGCACTAAGGTTGATAAAGACGGAGCGGTAGTTGAGCGATTTTTCATTGTGCAGGAAGAGCATTGCCGTGGCTTTGACACTGGGCAAACTTGGACAGCCCAAGAGTGGTTAAAAGACCAAGGTCTTGAACCATATAATGCATTTAATGATCAATACATGCGCATCATGGCTAAGGTAAAAGAAACAGGCGAACCTGTTTCACCCAAAATGGCTACCATGATTATATTGTGTTTGTATCAATTGGATAGGTTTAGAGATTTTTTGGCAGAAATGAAAATTTTTTCCAAACTTGAAATTGAAACTGAACGCTGTGAAATTATTATGTCTGATGATGAACAATGTCTTGAATTTGCCATGGAATGGCTAGAACTAGTAATTTTTGGAACATGTGCCACATTAAAGCGCAAGGCCTAAGCCTCTCTCACCCCAAAATACTAAATGCCAGTACACTTTGTACTGAGCTTGAGCATTTACGTTTAGAAAATGAGCACATCAAAATTGTATTTACCAATGGTTGCTATGATATATTACACCCTGGGCATGTTGATTTATTAGCAAGAGCTAAATTACTTGGAGATATTTTAATTCTTGCCCTAAACACCGATGAGTCAGTCAAAAGCTTAAATAAAGGACCACAAAGACCCATAAACACGCTAGGAATACGTTCATTTATGGCTGCTCATTTAAGCAGTGTTGATTATATAACCAGCTTTGATGAATCCACACCATACAATATAATTACACAAATAAGACCAAATGTGCTAGTTAAAGGTGGCGATTGGCCCATAAACAGTATTGTGGGCAGTGATATTGTACAAAAATATGGTGGACAAGTATTTAGCCTACCCCTACTTGAAGGATTTTCAACCACCAACATTATTCTCAACATTAAACAACAAACAATGAATTAATAAGCATATGCAACGTATCAAGCTTAATATATCCTATGTGGGAACCAAATACTGTGGCTGGCAAATTCAAGATAATGCCCCTTCCATCCAAGCTGAAATAGAAAAGGTATTAGAACTTGTCATTAAAGCTCCCATTCGTGTCCATGGGGCAGGGCGCACCGACAGTGGTGTACATGCTGAAGGCCAAGTGGCCCACGCAGATATACCTGTAGACAAAGCAGAGCTTGATTGGCTACGTATCTTTAATACTAATTTGCCAGATGATATTTGTGTACACGATGTAGAATTGGTACATCCTGAATTTCATAGCCGCTTTGATGCAAAAAGCAAAACATATAACTACACTTTTTGGACTAACAAAACCTTTTTACCTCCACGCTTACGTCCTTTTGCTTGGGATTGTGGCCCATTAGATATAAAGTCCATGCAACTGGCCTTAGGTCACTTACGCGGTAGACATGACTTTGCATGTTTTCAAAATGCCGGTACTGACATAGATGACACCACACGCTTTATCTATGGAGCAAGTCTAGATGCAACTTGCCCATGGCTACCTAGCAAATATCACCCCCACGTACTGACCCTAAGTATCAATGCTAATGGTTTTTTAAAGCAAATGGTGCGTAATATTGCTGGCCTATTGGTTGCCGTTGGTAGAAACAACTTTGATACCGAAGATATACCCTCGCTAATTGCAAGTGGCACACGACAAAACGCTCCTAGTACAGCTCCAGCTTGTGGTTTAAGCCTACAAAAAATTATATATAGCAAATAATAATTATTAAATATCAAATAATTATATAAAATATTTTTAAATTGTTTCAAATTCAAAAAATAGGTTGTGCGCTCAAACAATTTGTGATATTACGCACAACATTAAAGCATGACAATTATGCCAATTTATGTTATGTGCCAAGTGAATTTAAGCAAATATAAATTATTTTGATTTATAAATATATTTTATTAAAATATAAACAATATAGTGCCTGTTGGCGCGAAGGAGAATATTATGGCAAAGATGAAAACTATGGATGGCAATACCGCCACAACACACATTGCCTACGCCCTGTCTGACGCGGCGGCAATTTTCCCCATTACTCCATCATCAGTAATGGGTGAGCTTGCAGATGACTGGGCTGCAGCAGGACGCAAAAACCTCATGGGGCAAAAAGTTGTGGTGCGCGAAATGCAATCCGAAGCAGGTGCCGCTGGTGCTGTGCACGGTTCATTAGCAGCTGGAGCATTAACATCTACCTTCACTGCTTCCCAAGGCCTTTTGCTCATGGTTCCCAACATGTACAAAATTTCTGGTGAACTTTTGCCTGGGGTTTTTCACGTTTCAGCCCGTGCCTTAGCAGCGCATGCTCTTTCAATCTTTGGTGATCATCAAGACGTTATGGCTTGTCGTCAAACTGGATTTGCCATGTTAACTTCAGCCTCAGTGCAAGAAGCTATGGATTTAGCCTTAGTTTCGCATCTGGCTGCCATTGAATCTTCTGTGCCATTTGTACACTTCTTTGATGGTTTCCGCACCTCACATGAAGTACAAAAGATTGAAGTCATTGATTATGAAGACATACATCCACTAGTAAATTGGGAAAAGGTTGAGGAGTTTCGCAGCAATGCTATGAACCCTGAGCACCCACACATTAGAGGAACTGCTCAAAATCCTGATATATACTTTCAAAACCGTGAAGCTGCCAATTTATTCTATGATGCTGTACCAGGTATAGTTATTGAGAGCATGAAAAAAGTAGCTTCCATTACCGGCCGTAACTACAAATTATTTGATTATGTAGGTCACCCAGAAGCTGACCGTATTGTTATTAGCATGGGTTCTTCCTGTGAAGTTATTGAAGAAACCGTTGACTACCTAAACAATACCCTTGGACAGCGTGTGGGATTAGTAAAGGTTCGCTTGTTCCGCCCATTCTCAACTGAGCATCTTTTACGCGCTATTCCAGCCACTGCTAGCACCATTACTGTTCTTGATCGCACTAAGGAGCCCGGTGCCCTTGGTGAGCCTTTATATCAAGACGTTTGTACAGCCTATCTTGAACGTGGCGAAATTCCAACCATTGTTGGTGGTCGTTACGGTCTTGGCTCTAAAGACTTTACCCCAGCTATGGCTAAAGCTGTGTTTGATAACATGCTTTGTGCTGGTCCAAAAAATCACTTTACCGTAGGTATTGTTGATGATGTTTCCTTTACATCACTAGATGTTGAAGAAGAAATTTCCACAGTACCAGCTGGCACCGTGCAATGTAAATTCTTTGGCCTTGGTGCTGACGGAACAGTAGGCGCAAACAAGCAAGCAATTAAAATTATTGGTGATAATACCGATATGTATGCTCAAGCTTATTTTGCATATGATTCTAAAAAATCTGGTGGATTTACAGTATCGCATTTGCGCTTTGGTAAGGAGCAAATCAAATCATCCTACCTCGTGACCCAAGCTGACTACATTGCTTGCCATAAGGCTGCCTATGTTAACCAATATGATATCTTAGAAGGTATCAAGGATGGCGGAACCTTTGTTCTAAATTCCAACTGGTCCTTAAAAGATTTAGAGGCACAATTGCCAGCTCACATGAAGCGCACCATAGCTAATAAAAAGCTAAAATTTTACAATGTAGACGCTGTAAAAGTAGCTACAGAAGTTGGTCTCGGTGGGCGTATCAATATGATTATGCAAACTGCATTCTTTAAGCTTGCCAATGTGCTTGACTTCAAAAAAGCTGTGGAACTATTAAAAGTATCCATTAAGGAAACTTATGGTTCCAAGGGTGATAAAATTGTTAATATGAACATTGCCGCAGTAGATAAAGCCCTTGATTCTCTTGAGGCTATTAAATATCCAGCTTCATGGGCTAAAGCTACTGACACTGTTCAAGATGATAGTCATGAACCAGAATACATTACCAATGTTGTAAAGCCAATTCTTGCTCAACAAGGTGATAAATTACCAGTATCTGCCATGGATCCAGCTGGCTTTATGCCTCTTGGTACAGCAGCTTTTGAAAAGCGTGCTGTGGCCATTGCGGTGCCTGAGTGGCAAGTGGATAATTGTATTCAATGCTATCAGTGCTCCTTTGTATGCCCTCATGCAACCATACGCCCCATCCTAGCCACAGAAGATGAGCTAAAAGGTGCTCCTAAGTCTTTTGGTACTAAGGATGCTACTGGCAAGGAATTAAAAGGCCTTAAATTCCGCATGCAAGTTTATGCAGAAGATTGCCTTGGTTGTGGTTCTTGCGCTGATATATGCCCTGCTAAGGTTAAAGCATTAGTTATGAAGCCTTTAGAAGGTCAATTGGAAGATCAGGTTACTAACCTTGATTTTGCAACAGAAAACATAACCCTAAAAGATGACCTTATGCCACGTGACACTCTTAAAGGTTCACAACTACAACAACCTTTGCATGAATTCTCCGGTGCTTGTGCAGGTTGTGGCGAAACACCATACGTTAAACTATTAACTCAAATGTTTGGCGATCGCATGATTATTGCCAATGCCACAGGTTGTTCCTCCATTTGGGGCGCATCATCTCCAACAACTCCTTACACCACCAATAAAGATGGTTATGGTCCAGCTTGGGGTAACTCTTTATTTGAAGATGCAGCTGAATTTGGTTTTGGTATTGAAATGGCATATCAACAACGCCGCGACTATCTTGCAAATTGCATCAAAATCTTGCTTGAAGAAAAAGGTCTTAGCAAAGAGCTAACTGCAGCTTGTAAGGGTTGGCTTGAAAATATGAACGACGCCAACGGTTCTCAACAATATGGTTTAGAAATACTTGGTAACTTAAACGGTGTAGACCACCCCATTGCCCATGAAATCTGGCATATGGATGATTTATTTACCAAGAAAAGCATGTGGATTTTTGGCGGTGACGGTTGGGCCTATGATATTGGCTACGGTGGCCTTGACCATGTATTAGCTTCTGGCGAAG
>CAYJLD010000074.1:0-10861 GCA_964371195.1 uncultured Desulfovibrionaceae bacterium
TTACTAACTGCACGCATAACTTGCTCTTTCATTTGACCCATATTCATTTCTACAACAAATATATTTTTGGCATGTTTGGTTTTTTCACGTACCATTTGGGCTGGGAAAGGCCATAGGGTTTGTAACTCCAAAAGGCCAATTTTATCACCCTTCATGCGGCGTGATTCAACAAGTTCGCGTGAACTACGGGCTGAAGAGCCATAAGAAATGATGATGTTCTCAGCATCTTCTAGATGATACTCTTTCCAGTGGGCCAAAAGGTGTGCTCTATTTTCAATCTTATCAATAAGGTGATAGATTTTTCTTGTTACATGTTCGGAGTTTTCGGTGGGGAAACCAAAAATATCATGAAATAAACCTGTAACATTGTAACGATGCACTCCGCCAAAGTCAGAAATTGGTAAACGTCCATCCTCACGTGGTAAGTATGGGTGATAGTTAAGGCCTTCTTTAACAGTTGTGCGAAGTCTGTCTACCACAGCAATCTCACCCTTGGGTGGTACTATTAACCTTTCACGCATATGCCCAACCACTTCGTCTAGAAGTAAAATAACTGGGGTGCGGTAAGTTTCAGCAATGTTAAATGCCTCAACAGTCATATCAAAAACATCTTGAATGGATGATGCTGTAAAAACAACAATACTGTGATCACCATGCGTGCCCCAACGAGCTTGATTAACATCACCTTGAGCTGCCTTGGTGGGTAGCCCAGTGGAGGGCCCAGTACGTTGCACATTTACAATGACACATGGTATTTCTGCCATACAGGCATAACCAATAGCTTCTTGTTTTAATGAAAAACCAGGACCACTTGTGGCTGTCATGGCTTTTGCACCAGCTAAGGATGCACCACATACTGCACACATGGAGGCAATTTCATCTTCCATTTGAATAAATGCCCCACCTTTTTTAGGTAGGTCCACAGCTAATAATTCAGCTATTTCAGTAGACGGGGTAATAGGGTAGCCAGCAAAAAAATTCACACCAGCATATAGTGCGCCATGAACACAGGCGGCATTACCCTGAACAAAGTGAACATTTGGGTTTGTCATTAGGCTACCTCTGCTTTAGTAGATTTTTTGGGCTTTTTACTTTTATCCACAACTATGGCAAGGTCTGGGCAATATAGCTCACACATGCCACAAACAATACATTTAGTAGCATCGTGCACGGCTTTTTCTTTTTCAAGGCTTAAAGCCCCTTTAGGGCAAAAAGCAACGCAAATGCCACAGCCTTTACACCATGCCGCAGTAATATTCACTGCTCCCATACACTTCTCCAAGGTAATACATCAGTGATGTAGTTAGTGTATTAACAGTCTATTTATAAAGAAAGACTGTTGTCCATAGCCTAGCTAAATCTGCAAAATATCAATTAAAAATGTGTAATTATACACGAGTGAAAATATATAACAATTGTAAAATTATTACTAGTGCTTTTTGAACAAAAACAAAAAAAAGTCTAATAATATTATACATCCTCCAAAAACTTTGCTTGATGTAATTATTTAATGTTTCTATGTGGTTAGCTTTTTTGCATCATGTATTATGTTTTTTGCTTTAGTGTTATGACTTTAAGCTTTGCTCTAAGGCCATAAATATATTGGGATATTTAAATTTGAAATTTAATTCGCTTAATCGCTTTGGTACAACTCTTTGGCCAGATAGAATTAACTCTTCAGCCATTTGTCCAAGGCTTGCTTTAAGTATAAATCCTGGTACATGCATAAGAGAGGGTTTATGTAAAATCTTGGTAAGTGCATACACAAAATCTTGCATATTGACGGTTTGTGGTGAGCAAATATTAAATATACCCGATGTTTGCTGTTCGTGAATTAATGTGCTTACGCTTTGTACAACATCTTCAATATGTACCCAAGGAAAGGGTTGTTTGCCACTGCCAAAGACCCCACCTACATAATATTGAAATGGTTTTACCATGGATGCTAAGAATCCACTAATTTTTGATGTATTGTCATTAGTTGCTAAAGTTTTACCAATCACTGGGGCTAAACGTAGGGTGCAATGTCTAATGTTTAAAGTGTTTTTATTGCACGCTTGCTCCCATTCTCTGCATACTTTTGCCAAAAAACCTAAGCCATTGGGGCTTTCTTCGGTGCACGTTGGGGCATTGTTTATATTATCCCAAAGGCCATAATATCCACATGCTGAAGCTTGAATAATAGTTTTTGGCATGGGCTCATTATTTTCTTGTAATGTATGCAATGCTTTATATAAATATGCACAGGATAAAGTGCGGCTTTGCAAAATAGTTTGCTTTTGGGTTGTGCTCCAACGTTTTTGGGCAATACTTTCTCCAATCAAGTTGATTACAACATCAGTGTTTATTAAAATTGGTAATAAGCTGGTTTCTTGGCTTACGTCCCAATGGATAATATTTTGTTGTTTTGTATGTTGTTTAATCCTTGTGCTGACGCTTACCTCATGTCCTTGTTTTAAAAATTCATGACTTAGATGTGAACCTATAAATCCATTACCGCCTAGTATTAGTATACGCATATGAAATTCCTATTCTTAAGATTATATTATATTTTAATGTGTTAAAATACAAATTTTTGTTTTATCTTAGCATATATTTTTGATAATCAAAATAGTTTTTGTTCTATGACTTTGATTTGAAATTTTTTGTATTAGCGTAGTAGCTTAATCACTACTTAAAAATATGTTTAAACTTTTGATTAAAAAGCATATAAATTAAACTTTCAAGAAATGAGCATAAATACAAATTGATATGGATTTTATGACAGCAAAAATGCATTTTTTAGTATCAATGAACTTTGATAAATTTTTGCATGGTGTGCACCTTCGTATTCGCTTTGTGGCATAAATTGTTCAAAGAATATTTTCAAGTTATTCTGCATTCACGTAAAAACTAAATTTTCCTTGTTTTAGCTATAGCCCGAGGGCGCGGTTTTTGAACTAATAAAGGATTTTTGTATTTGACAAAATTGCCAAGCTCAGCATAGTTTACTCCATTGTTGTGGAGTTAAATATATAAAAAGTGTTTGAGGCGAAGTGAGGAGTTAGTATGCTAGAAAATTTATTTTCGTTAAGTAAACGTGGAACGACTGTTCGTACTGAGATTTTGGCCGGTATAACCACCTTTATGACCATGTCATATATTTTAGCTGTGAATCCTAATATATTAGGGCAAGCTGGCATGGACACCTCATCAGTTTTTGCCGCCACAGCCATTAGCGCGGCATTTGCTACTACCATTATGGCCTTAGTTGCCAACCTACCCGCAGCCCTTGCGCCTGGTATGGGGCTGAATGCATTTTTTGCCTTTAGCGTTGTTATTGGTATGGGTTATTCATGGCAATTTGCTCTGACAGCTGTATTTCTAGAAGGGCTTATATTTATTTTCTTGACCCTTACTAATTTGCGCGAAGCCATATTGAATTGTATTCCATACTCAATAAAATTGGCTATTTCTGCTGGTATTGGTTTTTTCATTGCATTTATAGGTCTACAAAATGCCGGCATTGTGGTTAATAATGATGCCACTTTAATTTCCATGGGAAATATGACCAGTCCTGGTGTGTTGGTAGCTGTAGTAGGTCTTGTGCTTGCAGCTGTTTTATTGTGTAAAAATGTGCGTGGAGCATTGCTTATAGCTATTTTGGTAGCTACCATTGTGGGTATTCCTTTTGGAGTTACCAATCTAAGTAATTTTGACAGCGGTAATTTATTTTCTATGCCAAGCCTTGCACCAACTTTTTGGCAATTTGAATGGGAAAATATTTTTACCTCAGATATGCTGTTCGTGCTATTAACATTTCTTTTTGTAGACTTGTTTGACACATTAGGTACCTTGCTAGCCCTTGGTGCTAAGGCTAATTTACTTGATGAACAAGGTAGACTACCTAGAGCAAAAGGCGCACTTATGGCTGATGCACTTGGTACAACTGTAGGCGCCATGCTTGGTACGTCAACCATTACCAGCTATGTAGAAAGTGCTTCCGGTGTTATCGAGGGTGGTAGAACTGGCCTTACGTCACTGGTGGTGGCTGGACTGTTTTTAATTTCATTATTTTTATCTCCTTTCTTCTTAATTGTTCCAGCTCAAGCTACTGCTCCAGCTTTAATATTAGTTGGCTTACTAATGTTTACCCCAGCTTTGCAAATTGATTTTAAGGATTATACTGTATCCATACCTAGCTTTTTGACCATGGTAATGATGCCTTTAACCTATAGTATTGCAACAGGTATTATGTGGGGTATTGTAAGCTATGTTGTGTTAGCTATTTTTTCAAATCGAGCCAAGGAATTATCGCCGTTATCATTTGTTCTTGCTGTTTTATTTATATGGAAATTTGCTGTAGGATAATAAAAAAATAAAAAATAAAAAAAAGATTGACAAAAGTATTTTTGTGCAATACGTAACAGACAAGTCGTCTGTATTTTAGTATTTCTTATGCTTTGTTATACATACGCATGCTCATACTCAATTGCTGTATAAGCATTATAGTAAATTGTGTATAATATAATACACAAGGGTGCTGGACTAGCACCCCTCTCTAGCATTAGGGGCATAAGCCCTGGGGAGAGCATCTCCTCGTCCCAATATTGATGTGCTTTAGGTGTTTTCACCATTAATGGCATGTCGGGCCTATTAATCAACTTGCTTTCATTTCACTTTTAAATTGTACGTTTATTTAAAATGTTAGGAGTTTTATTATGGCTGATATCTTAATTAGTAAGCCAGATACTGGCGAAAGAATTGTCTACTACCCCTTACCAGAAGATCGCATTGTCTTTGGTTTTGAACCTGGTGAAGCTGAGCTTAAAAGGGTTGAAGATGCCTTGGTCTTATCATTTGAGGATGGTTCATTCATCGAATTAACCGACTTTTATGTTTCTTATACTAGTAACAATATGCCAGAATTTGTCATTGGCGAAGATGTAGTCCCTGGTGATGAGTTTTTTGCTGTGCTTGGTGAAGAACTAATGCCTGCTGCTGGTGTAAGTGCTAGCTTGCAAGGTAGTGGTGTCGGCCAAGGATTTGAATCTGGCTCCTTGCTTGATGGTATTGATAGAATTGGTCGCCTTGATCAAGATCGTGATGATGAATTTGAACAACAAGAGCCCATTGAAGCTGCAGATGACTTACCAAGTACAACTAGTTTGTCTGATGGTTTTTTGATAAGTTCAGCACCTCCTGTAACCAATGCTACTACCCCTGATGGTAATACAGATGCTCCTGTTGTTCCACCTGCTAACCCTGATGATGATCCAAGCCCAGAGCCAGATCCTCAACCAGAGCCAGAGCCTCAACCAGAGCCAGAACCAGAGCCAGAGCCAGAACCAGAGCCAGAGCCAGAGCCAGAACCTGAACCAGAGCCACAGCCAGAACCTGACCCAGAGCCAGAACCAGAGCCAGAGCCAGAGCCAGAACTTGAGGATGATGATGTAAGCTCTGACGTGGTCAATGTTACTGAAGCTGGTGTGGGTGATGGTAACCCTCATGAGCAATCAACAACTCCTAATGCAGAGTTTGTAGATAAACCTACTGCAGAAGGACAGATAGTTGTTGAAGGTTTTGATGCTAGTGAACTTACCTATACAGTTAATGGTGCTCAATCACAGACTGGTAAGTATGGTACGCTTATACTTGATGATGATGGTAGCTTTAGTTATGAATTGAATAATGATGATGAAGATACCCAAGGTTTAAGCGAAGGCCAGCAAGTAACAGAGTCATTTGAGGTTACTATTTTTGATGGTGAGAATACAGTAACACATACTGTAACAATTAATATAACTGGTACAAATGATGCTCCAAGTCTTGAATTGTCGGATACTGATCTCGTAGTATATGAAGATGCAACCTCAAGCTCACCCAATGAGTTTATTGGGCACATTACCAGTGTTGATCCAGATAATGGTGAAACAGAGCAGCTAGAATTCTTTGTGGATGGTGATGCCCCTGCTGCAGGTCAACAAACTGTGCCAGATGGTTTGTCTTCAAGCTTTAATGATGAATATGGTACTCTTAGTATTATTCCTACCACAACTGGTGGTAACTCCTATATGTTTATATTGGATAATACCAACCCAGACATTCAAGCTCTGGGTGAGGGCGATACTTTAGATGTAAGTTATACTATTTATGTAAAAGATCCTAATGGAGCTTGGAAGGCTGAAACTGTTGAAGTTACCATTAACGGAACCAACGATGGTCCTGTTATTGAAAATACCACTAATACAGTGTTAAATGTTAGCGAAGCTGGTGTTGGTGATGGTGATGTGACTTCTCAATCTACTACGCCTAATGCTGAATTTAACGATACTCCAACCCTTGGTGGCAAGATCACTGTTAGTGATGTAGATGGTGATACCTTAACCTACACTGCTGCTGCATCTACTGATAATCCTGAAGGTGACTTTGGTAGTTTCAGTGTGGACCAAGATGGCAACTATAAGTTTGAAGTGAATAATGCTACTGGCAGTGCTGCTGATAAGCTTGCTGAAGGTGAAAGCGTTACCTTAACCTATACCATTACTGTCGATGATGGACATGGTGGTACTGTTACCCAAGATATAACTATTAATCTTAGTGGTACAAATGATGCTCCAAGTCTTGAGCTATCAGATACAGAACTTGTGGCATATGAAGATGTAAATAGCAGTGGCCCTAATAGTATTATAGGTAGTATTACTAGTGTTGACCCAGATAATGGTGAAACAAGTCAGCTTGAGTTCTTTGTAGATGGCGATGCCCCACTTGATGGTCAGCAAACTGTGCCAAGTGATTTGTCTTCAAGCTTTAGTGATGAATATGGTACTCTTAGTATTATGCCCACTACCGAAGGTGGTCAAAACTATATATTCAAACTTGATAATTCTAATCCAGACATTCAAAAATTAATTGAAGGTGAAGAATTAACTCTTGATTACACCATTTATGTAAAAGATCCAAATGGTGCTTGGAAGGCTGAAACTGTTGAAATTACAGTGAAGGGCACCAATGATGAAGTTAGCCTTGAATTAACAGATACTAACCATAAAACATATGATGCTATGGTTGATGGTGTTGTAGCAAGCGGCGCTCAACCTGATGATGCAACTGCATCAGAAGCTGGTGCTTTTGTTGTTGATGGTGATGACATTGTTCAAATTAGTATTGGTGGTGTTGATCTCTTTGATGATAAGGGTGAATTTATTGGTGATACCTTAGATCCAATTCAAGGTGAATATGGTGAAATTACAGATATTACCTATAATGAAGAAACTGGCGAAGTTACATATTTATATACCCAAACCAAGCCCTTTGATCATGATAATGCCAAGGATGCCGATGGTAACCCCATTGACGATAAGGAAATGGGCAAGGATGCACACGATTATGATGATGACGTAAGCGCTGGTGATAAGTTTGAAATTGTTGTTACTGACAGAGATGGCGAAACTGCCACTGGCGATATTATTACTACTGTTGTAGATGATTTTGTAGACCTTGTGACTACTGATGAAAATATGATCCAAACTCATGACGTAGATATCTATACTAAATATGAAATGGAATTTGATATTTATGATAGTAAGGGTGAACATATTGATTCAGTAATAGCTGATAATCCCTGGGGCTCAATCCCTCCTGGCGGTAGCTTTGCTTTAGCTGGCTATACCCCGGTTGAATCATCAAAGCAAACCGTGGATGCCTTTGAATATAAGGCAACGCATAATGGTGAAAATGCAACTGTTTCTGGCTCCATGGGCGTGGTTGGTGCTGATAGTACTGGTTCCATGAGCTTAGACTTTATCTACTTGCCAAAGGTTGGCACAGATGACTTTATTGATATAGAAGGCTATCCTGTTGGTATTACATCAACTACTGAAGGTACAGTTACAACTTATACTGCTGCCATGGGTGGTGAAACATACTTCACCATGACTTTTGATGAATCAAATGGTAAGTGGGACTTTGTACAAGAACAACCATTTGATACTTCTGTTACGTTAAAGTTTACCACCACTGACGCTGATGGTGACATGGATACTCAATATATTAATATTAAAGGCACTGAGGATGGCTTTAATCCTCCATATGAACCAGAACCAGAAGTAGTGCCTACTCCAGACCCAGTGCCCGATACTCCAGACCCAGAGGCACCCACTGATCCTGACATTGTAACAGGTGAGTTTGGTGACCAAATATCTTATGACCCTGGTTCAGAAGGTATAATTGGTGAGACTGTAGACGTGCAAATGCAAGTAGAACATAATCCTTATTGGGATAATTCTCCTGAGTATGCTGGTGATGGCATGGTCATTGATACTAAGGGTGGCAATGATGATGTTTATATGGGTGGTGGTAATGATACCATTTATCTTGGTGAAAGCCATAATGAAGCCCATGATCCAGCTCATATGGAAGATACAGCACAAAGTAATATGGAAAAGTTTATGGATGGTGACGATGAATCTATCCTGATTGATCCTAGTGCTGGTGAAGATAGCGCCCTAAATTTCTCTGAATATAGCACCTCATACCTTGATATAGCACATGGTGGCGGCGGTGATGATACCGTTTATGGTGAAGATGGCATTGATGCAATCTTTGGTGGTTCCGGTAATGATATGCTTTATGGCGGAGCTGGTAATGATGGCTTGCGCGGCGGTTCAGGTGATGACGTTATCTACGGTGATGAAGGCGATGACATACTTGATGGCGGAGCTGGAGCAGACAAGCTATTTGGTGGGTCTGGTAATGATTTAATTAAGCTTGATTTCCAAGATGTCTTTGTGGATGGCGGTGAAAATTCACCTACTGGCGATAACACTGATATGGATGTACTCTTAACCGGTAGCGAAAGTTTAACTAAGGTTAAGGAAATGCTAGAAGGTGGAGAAATAAATAATGTGGAAGTTCTTATTGCTGGTGATGTGAGTGGTAAGAATATTGAGGAAGTTCTCAAAGATTCTGGCGCTCAAGATGAAGATGGTAACTGGCAGGTTGAAAGTGATGGCAGCGGCTGGAAAGAAAATACAACTGATGCCCCAGAAGGATACAGAGAATTTACTACAAGTAATGGTCAAGATGAAATTACCATACTTATTGAAGCTACCAAGCTTGAACAAGGCGTTTAATTTAGTCTTTATACATTAAACTTGATACTTTGGACCCCTCGTAGCCTAGGCTATGAGGGGTCTTTAATTTTTAAATATGTTGTTTCAGGTGCACCGCCTAAAATGGGCTAGGATTAGCTTCTGGCGTTAGCGAAGCTACATTTAAGTGTCCTTGCCTTTTTGAAAGATGCATGGAACCTCGTTTTTCAGCATGGACTACATAGTTTTTTAGCATTGTTTAGTTTTAATTTGATCAATGCGAAAAATTTAAAAAAGTAAATTGTATATTGTAGTCTAACTTTTGAAATATTTCAAGAGAAAAAATAGAAAAAACATAAAAATTTCTTGACATGTTTGCAATCAGAATATATTTTACATTCAAGAGAATCGGTTTGCGTGTGATTAATCACGCTAATTATAACTTTTAACAGCCAATAACTATATAAAATTTTTAATTTTATTTTCGTTCCTTATGCAATCATGCTAAGGTGAGGCTAATTTCAACGTGCCGATCTAGGCACTGGGTGCTGGACTAGTACCCCTTATATTTTCAGGGGCTTTGCCCTGGGGGTCTTTACCCTCGTCCCATGATGGCATGTTACATAGATTAGCTTATAAGTCTATTTTCATGTCGGGCCTATTCTTATTATTCCTTATGTTAATTGCTAGTAGCACTTTTTTGCTACCACCCTTCACGTTTTAAACTTAGGAGTATGTCATGGCTGATATTTTATTACAAAAACCACAAACAGGACAAGTAACTGTTATTGCACCTCAACCGGAAGATCGCTTAGTCTTTGAATTTGCACCAGGCGATGCCACACTTGAGCGTGTAGATGATAATCTTGTTCTATCATTTGATGATGGTTCACGTGTTGAACTTACTGACTTTTATGTATCATATACATCTGAAAATATGCCGGAATTTCTTATTGATAATGAAATAGTTCCCGGTGAGGCTTTCTTTGCAGCTTTAAGTGAAGACTTAATGCCAGCTTTAGGACCTGCTGCCACCACAGCTGTTGGAAGTGGTACTACTGTAGGCTTTGGTTCTGGTACATTGCTTGATGGTATTGACCGATTAGCTCGTATTGACCAAGAGTATGATGACCCAACTGCTGCCGTCGGTTTTGAACCAGGTGCAGCTGGTGTAGTTAGTGAGAGCGGGGGCCCTGCACCTGTTGGTGTTCAACCTATTGTTCAGGCTACTGTATCTGAAAATCTTCCCCCAAGTGCCATTGTTGAATATGATGATCCACCTACGGACCTTGATGGTGATGGTACTATTGATGTAACCGGTGGCTACGTTATTGAAGCAGGTGATGGGCGTGATGCTAATGGCGTTACCACCCCAACAACACCAAATGTTGACTATGCTGGTAAATTAATTGCAACGGGCCAAATTAAAGGCTCAGATCCAGAAAATGACACTTTAACCTATGGTGTACAAGATGCTACAGGTACATATGGTAGTGTTACAGTTGACCCCGATGATGGTTCATTCATATATACTCTGTATGATGTAACTCACCCTAATTATAATGATATTAATAGCTTAAATCAAGGTGAAACTAGAACGGATACTTTTACCTTTACAGTTGATGATGGCATTAACCCACCACAAACTGTTACTGGCACCATTACTATTGTTGGTACCAACGAACAACCTGTGATTTCTTCCATAGAAACCAGTGATAATGATGTAGTAGAAGATTCAGCTGACCTTACAGCAACAGGTACATTGAGCGTTGATGACGCTGACAAAGATG
>CAYJLD010000075.1:0-9952 GCA_964371195.1 uncultured Desulfovibrionaceae bacterium
TCTTCAAAGCAAGATGGTTTAAGTTGGCGTAAATATTGGCGCATTCCTGAACTTTCCACCTGAAAAATACCATCTGTTTCACCTCGGGCGTATAGCTCATATGTTGCAGCATCATCAAGGCTTAAATTATCAAGATCAGGTACTTCTTTGCCTTGGTGGGCAATAGCATCTAAGGTGTCTTGGATGAGAGTCATGGTTTTAAGCCCAAGGAAGTCAAACTTAACAAGCCCAACTTTTTCCACCATTTTCATATCAAATTGTGTTACTAACTCGCCTTTTTTACCTTTATATAAAGGTAAATAATCAGTCATGGGCTTGTCAGATACAACTAATCCTGCTGCATGGGTTGAGGCATGACGCGATAGACCCTCAAGACGTAATGAGGTGTCGAGTAATTTCTTAATTTGCTGGTCAGTATCATAAAGGCGTTTAAGCTCAGGTTCACCATCTATAGCTTTTTGTACAGTTATTTTTAAGTCATCAGGCACAAGCTTAGCTATGCGGTCAGTTTCGGCAAAGCTCATGCCTAAAGCTCTGCCCACATCTCGCACCACGGCCTTGGCTTTCATTTTTCCAAAGGTCGTGATTTGTGCAACAGATCTTTCTCCATAAGTTTCTACCATATACTTAATAACTTCCACGCGACGTCTTTCACAAAAGTCAACATCAATATCAGGCAGTGATACGCGTTCACTATTTAAGAAGCGTTCAAAAAGTAAATTATAAGGTATGGGGTCAAGGTTGGTTATGCGTAAGGCCCAAGCCACCAGAGAGCCAGCCGCAGAACCGCGTCCTGGACCTACTGGGATACCATTATCTTTTGCCCAGTTAATGAAATCTTGTACAATGAGAAAATAGTCTGGAAATCCCATTTCCAAAATTACATCAAGCTCTAATTGCAAACGCTCACGGTATAGATTTTGGTCAATGCTGTGGGCTTGGGGATGTTGAGATAGGCGTTTTTCAAGCCCATCTTCTGACAGGCGCCTAAATTCCGTTGCAGGTGTCATACCTTCTGGAACTTCATATACTGGGAAGAAATGTTTACCAAATTCCATCTCCACGTTGCATTGCTCGGCTATGCGTAAAGTATTGGATAGGGCATCTGGCACATGGCTAAAATCTTTTTCCATTTCTTCTAATGGCTTATAATAAAGATCACGCGTTTCAAAACGCATGCGTTTAGGGTCATCTATGGTAGTTTGAGTTTGTATGCATAAAAGTAAATCATGCGCATCTACATCGGATGCGTCCAAATAGTGGCAGTCATTGGTTGCAACTAGTGGTAGATTAGTTTTTTCTGCAATTTCTAAAAGTCCATTATTTACAATGCTTTGTTCTTTTAAACCATTGGATTGTAATTCCAGATAAAATCTGTCTGGGTAGATAGTAGCGTATTCATTGGTTAACTTTAATGCTTCATCCATATTGCCAGCTATGATAGAGCGTGGTATTTCACCTGCAATGCAGGCTGATAGTGCAATTAAGCCATGAGAATATTTTTGTAAAAGTTTTTTATCAACCCTTGGTTTATAATGAAAACCATCCAAAAATCCACAAGAGACTAGTTTGATAAGATTTTGATATCCCTCGTTATTTTGTGCTAATAATATAAGGTGATGTCGGCGTCTAGCAAGTTCTGATTCACGGTCAGTGTGATCATGACATACATATACCTCACAACCAATAATGGGTTTAATACCAACGTTTTTACACTGAGAATAGAACAGGGTTGCCCCGAATAAATTGCCATGATCAGTAATTGCTGCAGCAGGCATGCCATAATCTTTGGCACGCTGGCATAAATCCTTAAGCCTAATAGCACCATCTAAGAGACTAAACTCTGTGTGGCAATGTAAGTGTACAAATTCAGACATAAAATTAAACGCTTGGTTTTAAAACTTATAAATTATAATAAATATGCTTAATTATTACTTTTGTAAATTATAACAAGTTAAGATTGTGGGTCTATTGTTGGAGCTACCCATGTATGATTTATTACCTCTTCTTTAGGTTCATATAGACGCAAAATTCCATTCCATCCATCTGTAATACCAAGGCAATTGTTGGTATTCTTTTCACACATGCCGAAATGGATTGTATAAGAACCGTCAGCATTGGCTTTAGCGGTGGTGCTGTTTACACTTGGTAAGCCATGCTTTGACTTAAATAAGTATCCGTCTTTATTATAAACTGTAAAGGACCAAAATGCATTAACGGGTACGTTATTTAAGGTCATTGAGTAAGATTTTGCCTTATTTTTTGGTGTATTATAGTTGAAGTATATGGCATTTTTACTTGGCAAACCACCAAATCCACCAGCCGTGCCGATACGAAAATGAACTGGGTCTACCATATCTTTGGATCCAAACATATCATTGGCATTTTTGGAAATTTTAAATAAATCAAGTAATGCTGCATAAACTTTATTATAATCAGCCTTATTCCACTTTACGGCAGGAAGTTCTTTATTACTTGTGGCTTCAATCGTATATAAATCTTGTAATTTATTAACATTCTCTATGTCTTCAGGGTTATTGGCATCAAGTAAAATTCGCATAATAATTAAGGCATAATCAGTACCAACGTTTTCTTTGTTTAAGTGGTATTTACCTCCCCAAACTTTGACCATGTTTGTATAGCCATCATTATTAATAACAGCCATGGATATATATCTTTTTCCTGTGTCTGGTACCGTAACAACTGCATCTTGACTTACGTCTATTACAGCTAAACTATAGAGTGTATCACGATTCATACGGATTATTTGTTGATTTTCTATAGGAGTTGGCTTTTTTAAGTGAGCAAATTTATTGATACCACCAGCCATTTTTATGACTTTTTGCATGCTAAGACTGGTTTCAACATGAGGAAAATTTTCGTAACTTACAGTAGAGTCTTTTGCATATGAAGTTGAAATATTAAATAAAAATAATGAGCAAAAAATAGGGAGCAACATAGTGGTCAATATTTTCATATGGCCTCACATAGATTATGGTTTTATAGAAAAATGAACACTACGTTATATTATTACACAAGGCAATAAGATTTAAGCTTTATAGATAAAATGTAATTATTTTAATATAATATAATAACATCAACCGTTTTAATACTTTAGCTTGTATAGCTCTTAACAAGCGCGTATAATAATAAGTATGGATTTAGATATTTCAAAATATGAAGAGTTATTTTCAAACTATGCTCAATGTTTTTGTGACAAGGAAAAACAACAAAAAGCCATGCTTGAGCTTAAAGTTGTACATTCATTCGCAGTGCTTAAGCATATGCGTGTGCTAATACAAGAAAAATCTCTTATGCCCCATGCTAGGGCATGTTTGCTAGCTGCATTATTTCATGATGTAGCCCGCTTTGAGCAGTTTTCACGCTATCGCACGTTTAAAGATAGTGATTCCTGCAATCATGGTATACTTGGTGTCAAAGTGCTTAAGCAACAGGGGTGGCTTAAAAGTGAGGATAAAAGGCTTTGTAAATTAGTATTTGCAGCTATCTCCATGCATAATCGCTTTGAAATACCTAAAAGTTTAAGTGAAGATGTGAAGCTTGTAACCTTGGCCTTACGTGATGCGGATAAATTAGACATTTTTCGGGTTATGAGTGATCATTTCTCAGCTAAGGATACACGCGACGGTGCCGTGGTATTTCATTCAAAAGATGAACCAGAACTATGGTCAGAACATATTATTAAAGCTATATACGAAGAGCGTATTGCATCATATGCTGATGTAGTATATATAAATGATTTTAAGTTGTTATTGGGGTCATGGTTGCATGAGCTTTATTTTAAATCTACACGTAAAGCCTTGGCTCAATCTGGTTATTTAGAAATTATTTTGCAAGATTTACCTAAAGCTGAACCAGTACAAAAAGCTAAGACATATGTTTTAGATTTACTTAAAAAAGTTAGTGTTTAAGGTGTATTTTGAATTTAGCCAAGTTTTATGAACCGGTCGTAGGCCCTTTGTTATCAAGCCTTAGGAGTGATGTTTTAAGCTTAGCTAAGCTTGATGAAAAACAAACTTTTTTGGATTGTTGCTCTGGTGCTGGTGGTATGTTAGGCTTAGCACTACCTAAACAAAATCAGACTTTTGTAGGTATTGATTTAAGTCCTAGTATGCTTTTACAAGCCCAAAAAAATGCCCCACATGCTCATCTTTTGCGTTCCGACGCTGCTTATTTACCATTTAGTTCTAAAAGTTTTGATGTAGCAAGTGTGTGTATGGCTTTACATGCTATTCCATTAAATACTGCACTTGCTTGTGTGCATGAATTAGTACGGGTTGCAAAAGTCGTTATTATTGCTGATTATTGTTTGCTTGAACGCAATGCGTATCTGCCAGCATACATACTCTCCAATGTGGTTGAACATTTGGTTGGTGGTGAACATTTAAAGTGTTATAAAGAGTTCATAAAGATTGGTGCGCTTGAGGGTTTTTTACGTCTTGCTGGATATACAGCAATCACAAGGCGCACTACTCTTGGAGGATGCGCTCGCGTGTTAGTGCTTGAAGCTTAAATTAAAAGGCCTCAGCGTAATTTATAACGAGAGGCCTTTGTTAGGATATATTAAATTGTAAATATTATACTATTTGCTTAGTGGGTCAAGATGAAGCACATCCTTTGGTACTTCACCAGGACCTGGAATTAAATAGGTCTCTGGATTTAGATTATACCAGTTAAACCACATGCTATACACACCATAATATTGTTGCATAGTGGCTCCAACCATGTTGCCTTGTAAGGCTTGGCCTGTGCTTGCATCCCAAGTTGTTTTGGTAGCAATGTCAAGTAACTGTCCGTTTTGCATAACAAAAAGAGATGGTTTGTCCCAAACATGACGGTTAAAGATACGCACCACATTAAGCTTCATATCATGTACGGCAAGTAGGGGGCTATCACCCACAAAAAAATTAACCGTACCTTGTTTTTTCACATAGTTTACATCTATGGCAAGGCGCACCCCGTTATATTCAATGCCAATTACTTGAGACTTATATGGTATGCGCGTGTCTGTGTAGACTAGGGGAAAAGCTAAGGTGTCGTTATCATAATAAGTACCTTGCTTTAAGTAGTTTCCATATGGATCACGGCCATAAGGCTTACGGCTACCTAGGGGTTCAGAAAGTACAGGGGCCTTGGGATAAACTTGCTTTGCAGCTCCCCAAGTAGTCCAAAAACTAGGAACTATGGGTAATCCTCGCCCAACTAACGGACCATCAAAAGCAATTCCAAGGCTTTGTAACCATAAGCTTCCGGTATTTCTATCAATAAGTACAGTATTGCCACCATATAATCTGCTTTCCACATCAAAAACAAGTGGAGTATTATCAAGTGTAGTTTGATAAGCCGCAAGGCTTCCTGTTATGGGACAATAGGTGACGGCATAAGCTTTGTTGCCAATAACTTCGTTAACAATTTGATGCCAAACCATAATACTTTGCGGATAAATACGTGGACCGTCAGGAAAAATTACAATAAAAACTGGTTCTTCACTGTTAAATTTTAAATCTGCATCCATGACAGTCATAAAGTTCGGTCTATAAAAAGAACTTATGCTACCATACTCAACTCCAGTTTCAACAAGATTATCAGTAATAGCTTTCAGTTCCTCAATGGATCTTGGTATGGCGTGGGCAAGGCTGGCCGTAAATAAATAGCAAACAATAATTAAATAAAGTATATTTTTTTTCATAAGATTAATCTATGTAATATTTGTCTAAGCACCAATACTATCACGATTTAAGTATTCACTAAAAAGAAATTCACGTAAGGCTTGAGGCCAAGGCCGTAGGTTAATATTTAAAGCTGTAGCAAGCTTGGTAGTATTGAGTACGGAAAACGCGGGGCGTTGGGCTTTTTGTGGCCATTGGTCTGACGCAATGGGCTCTACTTTGCAAGGAGCTTCGGCAATGGATACTGCTTCGCAAGCAAGCTCGCACCAAGAGGCACGTCCACTATTAGCAGCGTGGTATAAGCCTGTAAGGCCTTGTTCAGCCGCTAACATACTCCAAGAAGCAAGGTCTAAGGAATAAGTAGGGGAACCTATTTGGTCATGTACAACAGACAATTTTTCATGTTTACTGCAAGCTTCTAAAATTGTGCTGACAAAGTTTTTTCGTCCTGGCCCAAAGAGCCAAGATGTGCGAAGTACACAACTATTTTGTGGTGCTATTTCTAAAACAGCTTCTTCACCAGCAAGCTTGGTAAGACCATAAACTGAAGTTGGTCCAGTGTAATCTTCTTCAGTATAGCATTGTGTACTATTACCAGAAAAAACAAAGTCAGTACTATAATGAATTAGGTGTAAAGAGCGTGCTTTTGCCAATTGAGCTAATGCTGCAGGCAGTGCTCTATTTAATACAAAAGCGCTTCTTTCATCATCTTCTGCTGCGTCAACTTGAGTCCATGCAACGGTATTAAACACATATTGAGGCTGATGCTTATCAAACATGTTTTCGATAAAAGAAATATCAAGCAAATCGCCATCATTTCTACCTAATGGTATGGTATGCCAGCCATTAGCCATAAGCACACGCATTAAAGCCTGACCAAGTAGGCCTGTGCGTCCACCAAATATGATAGCTCTTTTTTTCATTATGCCTCCAAAATAACCTCAATAGAAGATTATTTACTAAATATAACTTGCTCTAGGCTTGGGGTCAACTAAGAAAATATTTCCTATTAATATACTATGGTTTAAAATAGAGAAATATTGAATTAGTAGACGATACATAGAGAGTTGTGTGTTAATACATTTGGTACTTATGTAATATTTTGCCCAAAGCTTGCTAAATTAGACATAAAGTAGTAAGAAATCTAATATGAAACAAGGAATTTTATTGGCAGCATTTGGTTCTAGTAATCCTCAAGGCGAAAATACTCTTAAATCTTTTGATCTAAGAGTAAGAAATCGTTTTGAACTGCCATTGCGTTGGGCTTTTACATCATTGATTTTACGCGAAAGATTAGCTGCAGCTCGCATCAAGCGTGATTCTGTACGCAAAGCTTTGCAAAAAATGAGCTTTGAAAAATATACCCACGTAGCTGTACAGCCCTTACAAACCATTCCTGGCAGCGAATATATGGCCCTTTTGCAAGATGTAGAGTGGATTATGCAAGAATATAAAATGAAAATTTTTGTAGGTAAGCCGTTATTATCCTCACCAGAAGATATTAATCTAGCGGCAAACGCCGTGTTAAGACATTTGCCAAAAGGACGCAAAAGTGCTGATGCCGTAATTTTTATGGGGCATGGGGCCAAGCATGAAGCTGTAAAACGCTACGAAGACCTTGCTCATGCAGTTTATGCCAAGGATATTGATACTCATGTGGGAACCATGAATGGTGCCATTACACTTAAACATATTTTACCAAAACTGGAAAAATCAAAAAAAGTCTGGCTTATGCCATTGCTTTCAGTTGTTGGTCTACATGCCTTGAAAGACATGGCTGGCAAGGGTAAGAATTCTTGGAAAAGCCGTATAGAGTCCGCTGGGCATGAATGTATACCTGTTTTACACGGAATTGCGGAATATGATGGCTTTATTGATATTTGGATGCAGCATTTAGAATTAACCTTGAGTGAAATGGAAAGTGTATGCAAATAATTTTAGTAGGTGTTTTACTTGGTATGTTTTTCTCATTTAATGCCATTGCAGGTGAAGCAAATCTATATAATCCCTACATGCATAAGCGTTTACCATCTCAAAGCTTAAGCGATGAAAATGCTGATATGGTAAAATCATTGGGAGGTAAAAAATCAACTATTCAAGATGAAGCTCAATATAGAAAGTATTGGCGTCAGGAAGTTTACCCTATTGTCTTTGGCAATGCTACAAGCAACAATGAAATATTGGTTTTTATTGACTATGCTAATCCAAGAAGTGAGGAAGTTTGGAAACAAGTGCTTTTAGTGAGTCAGTCTATAAACCCGCATAGTAATAAAATTGTTGTTTTTGCAAAAAATTCTGAAGCATACGGTACAGAATTAATGGGTGGGGGTATATGGGTAGCCTATGCAAGGCCAGCATATGCCCTTGATTATTTTCGTTATACCTTAGGACGTTGGAATGAGGTAAAGCGCGCTTTGCTGGCTAAGGGCATTAAACGTCCTTTTGTTTATGAATATGATGCTACTTCAACAAAACAAGACTATCCTATTATATATAGTTATCTAAATGCAATCCAACCACCCATGGCACAGAATGAGATTTCGGGTATAGAGCAATATTCATTTGATGCTGGTAATGTGAATATGTATCAGGCTGTGGTAATATCTAATGAATATGATGTAGAAGAGTTTCCAGCCATTGTTGTTAATGGAGAATTACTAGATAGCATTAGTGCTCAAGATATCATTGCGGCTTTAAGATAGTAGAAAAATGTAAAAGCCCCGCAAACGAGGCTTTTATTATAAATGTTTAACTGCTCTCCATTTCTCGGGCGCGTTTTTCAGCAGCTAAAATAGCATCAACTATATGCCCGCAAACCCCAGTACGCTCCATATGATTGATACCTTCAATGGTAAGACCTCCAGGAGAACAAACTTGGTCACGCATTTCAAGTAGGCTATTATTAGTCTCTTGAGCCATGCGGATAGATCCAGCACATAAAGCCTCAACCATAACCAAGGAATCTTTACGAGAAAATCCTAAAGTTACACCAGCTTGCACTAAAGCATTTATTATATGGAAGATGTAGCCAGGACCAGCTCCAATTAAGGCTGTATAAGCAGTGAAGTTACGTTCAGGTAAATCTATGCATATACCAATATGTTGAAATAGCTCAAAAACAGTATCCTTAGCTTCTTGAGTAAGGTCTTGGTCGTCATTGCAAAAAGCAAATACACCACTGCCAACATTGGCAGAAATTGTAGGCATACAACGCATCACAGGGCATTTATTCTCAAGTAATTCATGCAATTTCTTAAGTGTTACACCTGCTGCCACGGATACTACTATTTTGTCCTTAGTCAGGCTAGGTAGCATTTGCGCAACAACTTTATCAATTATATTAGGCTTTACCGCGATGACAATAATATTAGAGCTACTCACTAATTGCGGTATGCTTTTGGCGACTATGGCACCACTTGGCTGTATTGCATCAAGACAAGCTACATTGGGATCAGACCCCATAAGCTTATACTTGGTATGCTTTGAAAGGCCCTGTAATACGGCCCCACCCATATTACCACAACCAATACAGCCTACGGTAATATTTTCTTGCTCTAAGGACATACTATCTCCAAGGCATTGAAAAAGTAACTTATTTCCACAGCAGCAGTTTCAGGAGCATCAGATCCATGCACAGCATTTGCTTCTATATTTAATGCATATTTTTTGCGTATGGTACCCTCTGCGGCATTTTCAGGATTTGTAGCACCCATAAGATCACGATAACGAGTAATGGCATTTTCACCCTCAAGTACAGAACATACAACAGGGCCAGAGCACATATACTTAACTAAGCTATCAAAAAAGGGTCTTTCTTTATGTACAGCATAAAAGCCTTCAGCTTGCTCTTTGGTTAGATGAATCATCTTCATTGCTACAATCTTTAACCCTGCTTGTTGAATCATGGCAAGAATTTCGCCGCTTACATTGCGCTCTACAGCGTCTGGTTTGATGATAGAAAATGTACGTTGCATTTTTATTCTCCTTAGAAATGATATTTTTAGGTACTATAAAATCATATGTCATATAGCAGGAAGCACAATACACAAAGTAAGGACTTGTGTCACGCATAGTTTGTTGCAGAGTAATTTGTTAATATTATTGAATTTTAAAAAAATATAATTTTTTTTGAAAAAGTTGTTGACAGTTTTGTTGTCTTAATGCATATTCCCTCTCCGCGGCAAGGAAGTGACTTTGTCGTGACGAGCAGGTTGCCAATGTGTGACGCTCGAGCCACTGAGTAAGTGATTACAGAAAGTGGC
>CAYJLD010000076.1:0-9932 GCA_964371195.1 uncultured Desulfovibrionaceae bacterium
CCACTAATCCAAGAGTCAATGGTAATACTACCACCATCACTGCCAGTGGATAGTGCAGTGGTTTCACCCTTGCTGTCTATGACCATGCCAGCATGATATTCTTGCAACCTTATACTATCTTGCCCTTTATTATCATAGCTAATGGTTGCCCCCACAGTGCCATCAGCATTAAGTAAGGTATTGCCAAGATAGATATCATCACTACCTGTACCCACATTTATGGAACTTCCATCATTTAATGCTTGTTCTATGTGTAAGTTATCATTACCACTACCGCTTACTATGCTTACATTGGTACTGGTTAGCGATGATTTATATAAAGATATTCTGTTATTGCCACTACCAGCATCAATAGTGGAATTATCTACCTTTGCGTAAACCCATGTAGTATCATTACCTGTACCACCAAGCACTATGGAATTTTCTATCTCATTGAGTGATAAAACATCATCTCCACTACCAGCATCAATCAAGCTATTGATAAGATTTACCCTTGTACCGCCACTAAGGGAACTTAGAGTATCATCACCAGCCCCAAGGTTAATACTGGCATTGATAAATTGTGTGTCAGTATTATCTGCATAAATCCAGTCAGAACTAGCCCCAAGGCTAAGCTTTTGCCCATCAAGATTACTTTGTATAAAAATGTTATTTTCACCAGCTCCAAGGTCTATGCTATAACCTGAACCAATGGTAATGCCATCTTCTAGAGTAAGCGTGTCATCACCCTTACCAGCAATAATTTTACCGCCATTAAGACCAGTGGAAATTGAAATATTATTTTCACCCTCACCGGCATTTATGGTGCCACCACTTATGGTGTCTATGGAAATATCATCATTGCCCTTACCAGCAATAATGCTACCACCATTTAAGGTATCAGCGATTTCAATGGAGTTATGGCCTTCGCCAGCGTTAAACGTACCGCCATTCATGGTGCCTACAGCAAGGTCATCATCCCCATCTTGACCATTAACGGTGCCGCCATTCATGGTGACTACACTTATGGCATCATCACCGTCATTGCCATTAATGGTGCCCTTGGTCATGGTTTCTTCGACTACAATATTGCCGCTGTCACCAGCACTGTCATTAATGACACCGCCGTTCATGTTAGATATATTAATTATATCACCAAGACCGGAATTGATGGTACCACCAGTCATATTTTCTATTTCTACAGTATCGGCCTCGGTATCGTCATTGATGTTAATGACGCCGCCTTTGAAGTTTTGTATAGTAATAGTATCTTTACCTAAACCAGCATTAATGGTGCCGCCGCTCATGCTGGTTGTTTCAGAAAAGTTAAGATCTATAGTGTCATCACCATCACCGCCGTTAATGGTGCCACGACTAAAGGTATCATTGATATACATGCTATCATTATCAGCTCCGCCACTCATGGTGCCGCCGCTCATATTTTTGGCACTAAGTACATCTACACCTAAACCACCATCCATAAGGCCAGAACCGCTTAAGGTATTGGTGACTATGGCATCATCTCCATCACCACCATAGACCTTACCGCCGTTAAGGGTGCCTTTTATATCAATGTTACCATAACCTCTTTCATATAAGGTGTTGCCAATAATAATGAAATCATCACCAGCCCCACCATCAATGGTACCATTACTCATGGTGGCTGTGGATTTAAAGCTACCTGCATCGGTGTATTCTCTACCAATTTGTATGGTGTCAGCTCCAGCATCACCATTTAATACGCCAGTAGCCCCAAGGCCGGTGGCTGAAATATAATCAACCCCATCACCACCGCTAATGATTGCGCCATTAACTGTATTAAGAATAACGCTATCAGCTCCGTCCTGCATGAATATATCTTTTAAGCCAAGGCTACCGGAAAGAGCTTTATTAATGGTAAGGGTATCGTTACCACCACCAAATTGTAGCTTGCCAGTACCAAGGGTATCAAGAGTAATGCTGCCGCCATCCTCACCTGTACTAAGGCCATAAAAGTTGGCGATATCAACAATAGTTTTTGTTGTACCAGTATTATAGGTGCCCTTAATGGTAATGCTATCTAGACCGTCAGCATCATAAGTCAACAAAGACCCAGTGCCAAACGCACCAATGCTTACAGTATCTGCGCCAGTTGCGGAATCAATGATGGTATGGGTCACAGTGCCCTTAAGGTCAATGTTATCATCGCCGCCAAGGGTGTTAATTTCTTTTTTAACTGTAGCTGTTCCGGCAACATTTTTATTGATGGTTAAATTATCGGTACTATCACCAAAGGATAGTTTACCAGTGCCAAGGGTATCTAGAATAATTGTACCACCATCAAAACCAGTACTAAGAGATGTGGCCTCGCCTATGCCATCAACTACCATGCCATGATTATAAGTACCCTTAATGGTAATGCTATCATGGTCGTCAGCATCATAGTGTAGGGTTGAATTTTTACCCATGGCCCCAACACTAAATACATCAGCACCACCGGATAAATCCACTTGTACATTGGTGGCTGTACCGCTAATGCTAACGGTATCATTACCGCTATCAGTAGCAATGCTTCTATTGGATAATGCGCCAGTTAGTATAAACCCATCATCACCATCACCAAAGTCTAGGGTAGAGTTGGCATTTAAGCCCTTGGTAATAAGAGTTCCGCCATCATTACCAGTCCAGTAGTCACCATTAAAAGCCCAATTTACTTGCAAGGTGTCATTGCCACCATTGGCATTAACGGCATCCACTAAACCGCTATCACCTTGATGTATGCTTTTATTACTAGATGATGTCATAATAAGCGCATCATCACCTGAACCAAAATTAAGATTGGCGTCAGCACCAAGACCCTTGGTTATAAGAGTTTTACCATCACTAGAACTAGCAGTATTAAATATACCATTAAAGGCCCAGTTTACATTTAATGTGTCATTACCAGTGCCAAGGGAGTTTACAAACTCTGTATCAGAATAATTAGTATTTTTTGCTAAAATATTCAGGCTGTCATCACCAGCACCCATATTGATAGCATTTGCAGAGGCAACATTAGCCTTATTTGCCGTGAAATTATTAATGGTTAGACTATCATGGCCATCACCAAGATTAATATCATTGTCATAACCCTTTAAGGTCGCAATTTTAACGCTATCACTACCACCAGCATCAGAAATTATAGCATTGGTCATGGTGGTAATGTTAATGATATCATTATCTGTACCGCCATCTACTTGACCATTAATGCCGTCACCTGACAAGTTCACAATAGTAATACTGTCCTCTCCAGACATACCATCAACCAAGCTATTATTTGCTGTGGTTATTTTAATGCTATCATCGCCAGTAATGCCTGCGCTATCATAATCACCATAAACCTTGCTGTCATTAGCGGTAATTATGCTTATGCTATCATCATCATGATTGCCATAAATTGTAGAATTGGTGGCAGACTTGCTAATATTAATTTTATCATCACCAGATCTACCATCTATGGTACCATCTACAACCGTGGCTATATTAATGTTATCTACATAGTTACTACCAACTACTTCACTTTCAGTAAGATTGGTAACATTTACAGTGCTTGCGCCATGAGTTTGAATAGTAGCATTATCACTAGCATTTATAACTTTAATAATGTTTTCCCCAACATGACCTTGCAGCTCACCACCCTTAAGGTTAGTTACCGTAATGGTGTCATCTCCCTGTCCACCCCAAATACTAGCATTTGTAGCTGTGGTTACGGTAATGCTATCATTGTCAAGCTCACCATCAATACTACCACTATTAAGATTGTCCACAATAATGGTATCATCGCCACTATTACCATTAATTTCAGCATCGTTAGCTGTTTCTACGGTTATTTTATCATTACCGCCATCGCCACGTAATAAACCCCTACTTTCTGTTCCAGTAAAAGTCTTTATGTTGATGACGTCGTTACCTTCACCGCCATAAACATTGGTACCTATGCTACTAGTGGTAATGGTAATGCTGTCATTACCTTCACCGCCATCAATATGCGCATCGGTGGCTGTGGTTACGGTTATTTTATCATTACCATCATCACCAAATATATCATCACTACTTGTGATGCCAGTATAATCCTTTACGGTAATAATATCATTACCGGCACCACCATAAACTCTGCCGCTGTGACTAGTGGTAACATTTATGCTGTCATTACCGTCACCGCCAGAAACGCTACCACCAGTCATGTTGGCTATGGTAAAGCGGTCATTGCCCAAATGACCGTCTATGTCTGTGCCAGCACCAATGGTTGAGTGAGCTGTTAGATTGTCATTGCCATGACCTAAATTTATTTGTGTGTTGGTAACAGTAGTACTTACTACAGGATTTGCCTTGGTGGGAGCAATGCCAAGGGTTACAATGTCATTACCACCACTTAGGGTATTATCATTGGGGTTTGTATTGTTACTATCAGTAAAAATAGATGCATTAACTACATTGCCCTTAAGCTGAATATTATCAGCCCCAGCAATAAAGTTTGCATGCTGAATATTGAGCACATCACCTGCAATATGACCACCATTTACATCACCTTCCACAATAATGGTATCATTACCACCACGAAAGCTTCCGCCTTGAGCATTTATAGCATCACCCACAACAATGGCATTTGCATGGTCAATACTACCAAGGGTAATTTTATCGGCACCACCTGTGAAGGTACCACCGTGAAGACGTACGGCATCTCCATATATAGTGGCATTTTGTAGACTTTGCCCAGTGGCATTTATAACATCTCTTCCACCAACAATGGTTGCATTGTTGGCGTCTTGTATATCTCCAGATATGACACGACTAGCATCTTCGTCCGGACCTATGGTCTTATCGATTACTTTTGTTTGCCCCTTAGCAGTAAAGGATGAATTGCTAACTTCTTCTTCACGGTCAAGATAGAGATCCTTGGTATTATCGTAAGATGACATAAATCCTCCAAGATTGTAGTCTAAAATTGCTAATTTATAAGTTAAATTTTATATACTTCTACTTTCTATTACTATATACTTTTTGTAAATGTTAGTAAATCATTATTTTTTGATACAACTTACTGCGTTTTATTGTGATTTAAATTATTTGATTATGGCAAAGTATAAGATTTTTTTAGCGCGATTTTTGGGCTTTCGCCGTTGGCGATTTGGTCAATACACATTCAGTCAAGGATTTTGCTTTGCGTGGCGGCCTTTGGCCCTTTCGCCATAGGATGCGATTTTGGCATATTTATCTTTTTCATTGTGGCTGCGTCAAAATTCACTTTTGAAACGCACGCGCCCAGGCGTACGATATCCGTAAGGCTCGTTCCTCACCTAACGGCTACAAGCCCTCTGGGTCGAATTCATATACGTTCTGCCTTCCAAAAGTGAATTCAATAAAAAATCCTAAAATATCCTCAAAATCGCACCCATAACTGCCATTCTAATTTTTGCTCATGCTAAAGCATTCACAAAAATTGTACCCTCTGGGCATTAAGATGATTATTAATGCCAAACCTTGAAGAGGGCATGATATCCTCTTTGAATAGTGGATATATAGATTTAATTTTTTTACAAAGATTTTATGGATTGCCGCGTCGCCCCTCGTTCCTTGGATCTCCTCGCAATGACTTTATGTGGTTTTATGTCTAAAAATAAACATGTTATTTAACCGATGTTTTACTCAAAGTCATTGCGAGCGGAGCGAAGCAATCCATGCCTTTTCATCTCAGAAAGGCGTGTTAAAATTGTATTATCATAATCATAAATCCCAACATTCACGCACAAGCTTATTAAAGACTAAAGCATTCACGAGAGCTTAGTACAACGATATGTTCATTCGTGCTATGCATGGATGGGTAGACCATGGCTACCCATCCCCCGAAGTAGCTCGTTTTAGCAACGCTAAAACAGCTACGAAGGGATAATGCCATAGCCGAAAGCAAGGCAGGGGGGAGGGGGATTGCAAAAGGGGAACGGGGGGAGCGCATGCGCCCCCCATCCCCTTTGCCCCTTTCGCGGGAGCGGACGCAATTAAGTTAAAAAATAACTCTTTGCAATTTTAAGAGCTTACATAAAAAAATAAAATCTATGTATTGCCGCCGAGTTAGATATAAATTTTGTAATGGGAGTGTGCTAAAGGCACATGACCTAAACAAAAAAAAGCAGCATGATTACTCACACTGCTTCTCATTTAAGGGGCTATAATAGCCTAAATGCTTTGATGGTATAGATTAGTTGCAATGAAGGAAGCGACTAGTGTTGCAGCAAAACAAAAAGAAATAAAAATAGAAAATTTAGTTTGGAAGCTCATGGCTAACTCCTTATTATGTTAAATGGTTTGCTTACAAGTCTTACATTAAGTTTTTAATTGAACTTTTGTAAAACCCTGACCAATCTAGTCAGGCTACCCTCTACCTCTTCATTGACATGATGATTTGACGCGAACACATTAACGTCGTCACCACGACTACCTTATACATATGCCAAGCAATTATCACAACGAAATTAAATTTATTATTCTGATAAGTTAAATCTATCACTACAAGTATTACCATTATAACAATTTGAAAATATATAATATTATACAAAATTTAGCGCAAAAAAAAGCATCGACCGAAGCCGATGCCAAAAGTTTTTCACATAAAAAAATCAATAAATTAAAACATTAATCACATTTTAAATTATAATTACGTTTTTTTAAGAAGGCCTCAAGGTTCACCTCAGAAAAAGCAGGTCCTTCAACACGCATATAGGTCAAAAAGGCTTGCCTCTTCTCTAAGTTGTCGAACTCAAAACCCATTAAAGCACGGCCTACTATTTCTCCACTATTACTATAATTGAAGTAACAAATATTACTCAATTTAGATACATCTTCCATAAATTCCAAAAGTGCCCCAGGGCGCTCAGGAAACTCCACCATTACTAAATAAGGACTTTGCCAAAGCTGTATATTAGAGTTAACAACTCTAAAAGCCACGTCTTCACGTGTAGTTACATTTTTAAAGCTATAGTTGTTGGCGCGTAGCACCTCTTCTAATTTGTCAAGCTGTGGCACTAATCCCTTAAAACCAAAAATTGGGTAGGCCTGTTCTGTGTGTACCTTACCATATAGGAAGTCTTCAATATTGAGGCCCAGATCTTTAATAACATTTAATAACTTTAACATAGATCCGCAGCATTCGCATATTTCAATTTCGTAGCAACGCTTTAAGGTAGCCCCAATGCTTGCACGTCCAGCAATCCAAGATAAACGTGTAAAATCCATATTGGCACCGGAAACCACAACCGCCACATTCTTACCCCTAAGCTCTTGCTGCATTTTCATATAAGCAGCCATGCCCAAGGCTCCCGAAGGTTCTGGTAATGTTCTTGCTAACTCCCATATCTTTTGAATGGCAGCGCAAACATCATCATTGGAAACGGTCATATAGCTATCAATATATTTATTACATAGCTCAAAGGTATAATCACCTACATGCTTAACGGCAGTGCCATCGCAAAAAACATCTAATTCTTGCAATGTTACAGGATGACCAGCCTTAACAGCCGCTTGCATGCTAGCTTGATCTTCACCTTCAACGCCAATAATATGAATATGCGGAGCATGAGCTTTTAATATAGTTGCAACACCAGCCGCAAAACCACCGCCGCCAATTTGCAAAAATACTACATCTGGCCATACTGGCCCCATTAATAGTTCATCACCCACAGTTCCTTGCCCGGCCACCACTAAAGGATGGTCATAAGGATGCACATAGAGCATATCATACTTTAAAGCTGCAGCATCTGCTTCAGCTCTTGCATCATCAAAGGTGTCACCACTAATTACAATCTCCACAGCATCACCACCAATGCGCGCTACTTCATTGGCTTTCATGCGCGCAACAGTAACCGGCATGGTAATGCGCGCCTTAACATTTAACTTAGCAGCAGCTAAAGCAACACCTTGAGCATGATTGCCAGCTGAAGCTGTAACTACACCTCGGGCCAAGGTCTCAGGAGATTGTGAAGCCATGAAATTATAAGCCCCACGCCACTTATAAGAATGAACAGGGGATAAATCTTCACGTTTTAATAATAGCACCCCACCACCCTCTTGCTTATATTGCTCCAAGGGGGTTTTATCACAAATTTGATAAATATTGCTCCGTGCTTTAGTAATGAGCTTTAATAATTCGTCTTCTTGCATAGTTTTGTATAATATGATTAAAAATTATTTACTGTATAATCCGTTTATAAAGTGCTAAATTAAAGGCAATGAGAAACAAATAATATTTAATAAAACGTACTATTAGCTAATCGGCAATACGCCCTTGCAACCATAGATACGCATCAATATCATCTCCCACTTTTGGCTCATAATCCTTAAATAAGTGCTTTGGAACATATAATATAATATGCAAAGGTTTACGTTCTGGTAAAGGAAATACCATGCTTAAGATGTAAACTTCCACCTTATCAAGCTTAGTTTCGCCCACTTCCAAGATGGTATTACGAATTTCATATTCACAATAATGTCGACCAGGTATAATAATTTGCTTGCCTGCAAGATTAACCTTTAACACAGGTACATCAAGGCGTGTTTTATCAGGATTAGCCTCAAGCCAAGCTGCCGCATGTTCTTCATAAGCTGGGCCTTGAGTAATGGTCATCTCGTCAATTAAAGCACGTCTAACCCCTAAAGCTAAACCTGCTAAATTGAAACTGTGAGTTACACCTGGAGTTAAGTCTTCTTTATCTCTAAAATATAATGGGTTATAAAACCAAAGTGGACTGCCATCTTCAAAAACACTTGCTCCCACATTTCCCTCAACACCAGAAGCCCAAGGCACACTAGTCTCAACAATTAAATCATTGGTCATGCCATCAAGCAAAGGGGTTGCAGTTACCGGATTAAGTTTACCTTCCTCTTCACCTTGCACAATGGCAGCTGCACGAATGGGCTCATCTTGAGGCCAAGCCATAAGGATGGTTTCTTTATTATTATCCTTACGCTGCCAACATGGGCGTGTTGCACCAGCACCCACCACAGTACCAACAATTTGTGGTATTAAGGCCGCAGGGTTTCCCACAAGTACAGCCCATTGCCTACCTAAGCCTTCAAAGTGGGTACGTGTATCTTCTTTTTGTTGTGGCATTTCATACATGGCATATTCCTGTATAAACATTTAAAATTTAGCTGTATTACAAAAAATATTCTTAAGGGTGCTAACCCCATGATTAGCACCCCATATAAAACTCAATTAATTACGGCGCCCACCACGATCACCACGATCACCACGGTCACCACGGTCAGGACGACGATTTCTATCACCCCTATCCCCACGGTCGCGATTATCACGGGCTGGACGTGCTGTGCTTTCTGGTGTCCACTCTTGGCCTTGCTCTTCTAAAAGCACAGCCTTACGGCTGGCCCTAATGCGATCTCCATTGATTTCCACAACTTTAACCACCATATCTTCACCAAGGCGGGCTACATCTCCAGGCTGATTAACCCTGTTGATATCAAGCTGCGATACGTGCACCAAGGCTTCAACATTGGGTAGTACTTCAACAATAGCACCAATTTCTAATATTTTACGCACTTTAGCCACATAATTTTTACCAATGTCGGGGCGTTGGTCATAGTATTGTACCATTTCCTTAGCTGTTACCATGGCATCAGCAGTAGGTGCAAAAAGTGAAATACGTCCACTATCATCAATATCAATAGAAGCACCAGTGGCCGCTGTAATAGCTTTAATATTTTTGCCACCTGGGCCGATAATTAAACGAATAGTATCAGGATTTACAAAAATTTCTGCATGCTGTGGCGCAAAACGTGATAGTTCAGCACGTGGAGTTTCAAGTGCAGCACTCATTTCTGATAGAATATGCAGACGTGCTTCACGGGCTTGTTCCATGGCTTTTGCCATAACTTCCGTGGTAATACCGGTAATCTTAATATCCATTTGTACAGCTGTAATACCT
>CAYJLD010000077.1:0-9490 GCA_964371195.1 uncultured Desulfovibrionaceae bacterium
AATCCATTGATTTATAGTATAGTCGACACCAAAAAATATAATAACATTATAAATAGTATATTTTTATTGGAAAATAGTAATAAAAAAATTACCAGAAATAAGAGCATGGAATGCGAATTTCTGGCAATTTTTGAAGCTCAAAGGGGCTTTTTTTGAGTGGCGGCTATCAAAATTTTCTGCAAAGAAAATTTTGCGCCGCGTAAAATAAGCTGAATTAACTTCTGGCCTTCGCAAAGCTATATTTGAAGCGAGCGTGCCTTTTTAGAAAAATGCGTGAAACGCGTTTTTCAGAACCGACTAGTATAGTTAGTTTGCCAAGTTTTTGTAAAATAAGTTAATAAAAAAATCCCCTACAACCGTCATCATAGGGGATTTTTGTTTTTATAAGTTAGTATCCTAGAAGAATTGGCCCATGGTAAATTCAAAGCGTCCAGTTGGTCTATTACCATCGTAGTCGTCTGAGAGTGGAATACCATAAGCTACGCGCAAGTCACCCATGGGTGAACGCCAGCGTAATTCAAGACCAGCTGATGCTACTATGTGGCTGTTGATATCCATATAGCTTGAGTCAATGTTGAAGCCTGCATCAAAGAATGGAACAATGGCAAGACCGAGGTCTTCTTGGAATGTCCAGATATATTCTACGTTTAGAACACCCATTCTGTCGCCACCAATTCTATCATTATATTTTTCGTCTCGTGGAGATAGAGCCGTATAGTCATAGCCGCGAATGGTATCAATGCCACCAATGTAGAAGCGTTCAAAAACAGGTACAACGCTACCGGATTGGTTTTCAAATACACCACCAAGACGACCACGAACGTGGAATACATGGTTATCAGCTATGCCATAGAAGCCTTGCCAGTCAACCATGGCTTTAACGAAGTTATCTGTACCGCCAAGTCCACCACCACCATATTCAGCCCAAAGGCGAGTAATGGTACCTTCAGTAGGATTGGCACGATCATTGGTTGTATCACGAACGATACGTGCATTAATGGCACTAGTCCAGTTAATACCTTCGTAGTCAATAATTGTGGGTGAAGAGCTATCTTCTATATCATATAATTCATAACGTTCAAGACGATATCCACCACCAATGGTAGTATACTCACCAATAGGATAGGCTAAACGGATAGTATCACCAAGTGTATCCTTGGTAAAGTCATCCCAATAATCATGGGTATAATAAAGGTCATTACCAATTAATAGATCGGTGTCATAAAGGCGTGGGTTTGTAAAGGAGAAAATACCCGATGTACGACGCCAAGACAAGAAACCTTGTAATTGCAACCAGTAACCACGACCAAATAGGTTACGCTCAGTAACAGATCCTGAAACACCAACGTCATAATAGGTGGAGTAGCCAATACCTGCCATAATGGCACCAGTATTGGTCTCTTTAACTTTAATTTTAAGGTCAACTTCTTCTGGTGAACCAGTAGGCACAAGCTCTGTATCCACAGATTCAAAATAACCTAGGCGATGAAGACGTGCTGTGGAGCGACGCATCTTAGCGCCTTCATAAACATCACCGTCTGCAAGGCGTAGTTCACGCAAAATAACATTGTCGCGAGTTCTGCTATTGCCTTCAACTATGGCACGACGAATATAAACCTTTTGTTTTTTGTTGACTAAATAACCAATACTAAGGGTTGGTGCACCAGACTCATCTTTAAGAATTTTTGTGTCAACCTCAGCAAAGGCATAACCATAATCACCATAGAAGTTGCTAAGACGCTTAGCATCTTCTTGCATTACGGTAAGGGAGAAGTATTTGTGTTCTTCTTGTTGGTCATCCATTTGAACAACGGTTAAAAGACGCTCTTCAGTATCAATGAGGTCGCCGCCAAATTGTATTTTATTAATGCTATAGCGCTGACCTTCGTTTACTTGGAAGGTAATATATATACCATCAGTTTTGTACTCAACTTCAGGAGCAGACACTTGTATATCTACAAAGCCTTCGTTAAGTCCAAAAGCAGCAATGGCGTTAGAATCACGTTCAAGATATTCTTCTTCTAAAACACCAGTACCAGTAAACCAAGACAGCAAGCTACGTGGTTGTAAAGCCATGTAGTCAGAAATATCATCTTGATCTAGCTCACTGAGCCCCTCAATATTAACTTCTTGAATATATAGTTTATTTCCTTCATCAACTGAAAGAACAAGTCTTGCACCAACGCCACCATCTCGCCCAATAACTTCAGGTGTAACAGCGGCTAAATAGTAACCTTCCTTACGATATAGCTCGGTAACGGTTTGCACGTCATCGGCAAGCAATTTTTCATTAAGGATAGCACCAGTTTTAGTGCTCATGGCAGCAAGTATATCTTCTTGATCAATTTCATCAGAGCCTAGGATTTGTATGCTATCAATGCGTGGTTTTTCCACCACATTAAAAACTAAAACATTACCAGCTTCTATGCTAGCATTTACATCGCTAAAGTAGCCCATATCCCAAACGCGCTTAACTTCTTCGTTAATTGCAGCAGCATCAGGTGTATCACCTCTACGAATGGACAAGCGCATAAGCACTGCGTCAGCATCCATAACCCGTAAACCTTCAACTTGAATATCTGAGATGGCGCCCTTTTGTAATGTACCACCAGCTGCAAGAATTGGATTTGTACCTACTGCGGCTGGCTCTTGATTAACGAGCTTGCTAACGCGAGCGGTTAGTACATCAACCGCAGCGGCAAGTTCAATGATGCTACCTTTTTGCAAGGTCACAACATCAGGGATTTGATTGCTAGTAATGGGTACAATACGGGAGTCAAGAGTAAAGCCACCACCTAGTTGATTAAAAACACCATATACAACAGCAGCAACATTGGATGTAACACCCATGCGCCTTGCAGTTTGTAAATCTAGCGTTTCAACATTTTGCTGGTCAAGAATACTTTGCGCTCTTGCCATAGGAACTACGCGTATTCCTTGACTTTGTAGCCTTTCAAGTAAGAGCTTTGGTACATCATTACGTAAATAGGCCATATCATCGCCAGCATTGACTTGATATGGCACAATGAGTACCTGTGGACCAGTGGCTTGTGCTGCATGCGCTACACTGGTTAAAAGAAGTAAAAAGCAAAGGATAGATGCAAACTTAAACAGATGTTTTATCATACAAAACTCCCGAACGAAGTTCTAAGCTTCGTCCCATACTAGCTGCCAATTCATTATTATGTGTTACCACTACCAAGGTCATGTTCAACTCACGATTCAAGTCCAAAAGTAGTTCACCAACTTTTGCTCCAGATTGAGTATCAAGATTTCCTGTAGGTTCATCTGCTAATAATACACGTGGTTGCATAAGAATAGCGCGTGCAATGGCAGCGCGTTGCCTCTCCCCACCAGACAATGTGGTGACCTTATGTTCCATTCTATTAGCAAGACCAACTCTTTCTAACATTTCTCCAGACTTTTGTATAGCCTTCTTATGGGACATTCCGCTAATAATTGCCTGCATAGCCACGTTTTCAAGGGTAGAAAACTCTGGCAAAAGGTGGTGAAATTGGAATACAAAACCCACGAAATTATTACGAAAATATGCCTTTTCGTCTGCTGACTTTTGCCCTATATCAGAGCCATCAAAAAAAATTTTTCCGTTGCTTGGAATATCTAATCCACCCATGAGATGCAAAAGGGTAGACTTGCCAGAACCAGATGCACCAACAATGGCCAAAGACTCTCCCCTATGAATTATCATACTAAGATCATTTAATATATTTATAGAGTCGTTGGCAGTGGCATAGCTTTTAGCTACATTTTGGAATTCATATAGTACCTGCGGCTTATTCATAGCGTAAAGCCTCTGCTGGTTCTAAACGTGATGCTTGACGTGCTGGATAGATAGTTGCTAAAAAACAAAGTAACATAGCGCAAACACCTACTAAAATGGTGTCAGACCATGTTAATAATATGGGTAAATGGTCAATGGTATAAACACCCTTAGGTAGTTTAATAAATTGATAGTGTTTTAATAATAGCGCTAAGCTTATGCCAAGCACATATCCAAGGGCTGTACCCACAAGGCCAATAATTGTACCCTGTAGCATGAATATATGTTTTATCATGCTACGTGTGGCGCCCATAGACATTAATATAGCGATATCTCTTGTTTTTTCCATAACTAGCATAACTAATGTTGTGACAATAGAAAAAGAACCAATAAGCACTACCATGGCAAGCAATATAAACATACCCACCTTTTCAAGCTCTAAAGCTGCAAAAAGATTAGCATTCATCTCCATCCAATGCCGCACATAATAGGGCGAACCTAACTTTTCTTCAACCATTTTGGCTGTTTCATCGGCGGTATAAAGGTCTTTTACGGCAATTTCAATACCAGAAATACGCTTATCAGGTAAACCAAGTACAGCTCTTGCAGCATCTAGTGACACAAAGCCAAGCGATGCGTCATATTCAAACATGCCAGTCTTAAATATACCAACAACCTTAAAGGGTTTCACAGTGGGAGTAAAACCAGCTGTACTTTTTTGGCCTGAAGCTGATAGTAAGTTCACTCTACTATCTAAGCCTAGATGTAAGCGCTTTGCAAGCTCAGCCCCCACAATAATGCCTGGTATTCTACCAGCCTTGGTACTGGGGTCTTGTTCAAGTCCAGCTATGGAACCCTCTTGCATATTGCTTAGTATGGACAATACCTTGGGTGCGCTTTGTGTATCAATACCGCGCAAAATAAGTCCTTTTACTCCATTGGGTGAAGACAACATAACTTCAGTATACAAAAAAGGAGTGGCTCCACTAACACCTTCTGTATCTAAGATATTTTGCATTACTTGGGGTGAGTTTTCTAAACTACCTGGAATATAAGACATTACAATGGCATGGGCGTTTGCACCAAGAATTTTATCACGAATATCAGTAGTAAAACCATTATACACGCCAAGTACCACCACCAATGCCCCTACTCCCAAGGCTACACCAAGGATGGACATAATGGATATAACATATATAAAGGTTTGCCTACGCTTAGAAAAAAGATAGCGCAAAGCAATAAATAGCTCAAAAGCCAAAGGTGGTTTTTTTTTCGTCATTGTTGTGCTCAAAGGCAAATTGATAAAAAATATAAAGCTTAAACAAAGGTAAGGTTTTCTTTTCTTATAATACCAACTATGCTTCGTGTTTAAGTAATGGGAATAATATAACTTCGCGGATTGAATGAGAATCCGTAAGTAGCATAACTAATCTATCTATGCCAACACCTTGTCCAGCAGCTGGGGGCATGGCATATTCTAATGCACGTAAATAATCTTCGTCCATAGCACAGGCTTCTTCGTCTCCAGCTTCTTTATCGCGTACTTGGGCTTCAAAGCGTGCGCGTTGATCCATCGGGTCATTTAATTCAGAAAAAGCATTGGCCATTTCACGTCCACTAATAAAAAGTTCATAACGATCGGTTACATCAGGATTTTCATCATTACGACGCGATAATGGCGAAATTTCTGTAGGATAGTGATAAATAAAATGTGGCTGAATTAATTTAGGCTCCACATCCAAATCAAATAATCTTGTCTGTAACTTAACAAGACTTTCACCAGGGCTTAACTTTTCACCCCTATCACGCACATATTTTGTAACGCGTTCAATATCATTATAAAAATCTGGACTGTGCCCACCTATACTTTCTAAGGAGTCATAAAATGAACATCGCTTCCAAGTACCTGGGGTCAAGTCAATTTCTTGTTCTTGATAGGTGATTTTTGTTGTTCCACATACCTTTTCAGCTAAATATCCAAACAGTTCTTCCGTTAAATCCATGAGGTTTTCAAAGGTGGCATAAGCCCAATAAAATTCACACATGGTAAACTCAGGGTTATGACGAGTAGAAATGCCCTCATTGCGGAAATTTCGGTTAATTTCAAAAACTTTTTCAAGCCCCCCAACTAAGAGACGTTTTAAATATAGCTCGGGTGCAATACGCATATATAATTGCATATCAAGGGCATTATGATGGGTAGTAAATGGTCTTGCGGCAGCCCCACCTGCAATGGGATGCATCATAGGAGTTTCTACTTCCAAAAAGCCTTTATCTTCCATAAAATGGCGGAACTCTTTTACAATTTGACTGCGTTTTTGAAAAATATCCCTTGCTCTTGGGGTAACAATCAAATCAACATAGCGTTGACGGTAGCGTGTTTCCATATCCTTTAGGCCATGATATTTTTCTGGTAAAGGACGAATGGAACGAGACAGTAAACGTACCGACTCACAATAAAGAGTCAATTCTCCAGTTTGAGTAAGGAAAAGATGTCCTATAACTCCAACAATATCACCAATGTCAAACTTTTTAAATATGGCATAGGCTTCGCCCATATCTTCTTTAACAGCATAGCATTGCATGCGCCCACTTTGATCCATAACATGAAAAAATGTAGCCTTACCAAAGGAGCGCAAAGCCATAATACGTCCGGCAAGGGCAAACTTGGTTTGCTCCATCTTTTCAAGATCTTGAACATCAAGACCTTCAAATTCACGTAATATGTCAGCTATATAATGCTCTTTTTTAAAGTCGTTGGGGAATAATGGAACCTCCTGATCTAAAAGGTCGCAAGACTTTACCACACGATTTTTAACAACTTCGTTAAGATCATCGCGTTCAGCAAAGCTCTCCAGCATAGGAGTAAAGTACGCTACATGCGGCGACTTACTCGCAATTTTAACGGGCTTACGCTTAACTTTTTGCTCCCTATGTTCCACCAATACTCTCCTAACAACAAGAAATTATAAATTTTACATTCTTAAACAAGCTTAACATAAACAATATTGTCTGTGCCTAAAGCAAAGTAGATGTTATTGTTTCAATAGCTTGTCAAAGCAAAGAAGTGCACACACTATGACAATGTGCAATAAAAATCAATAGCTATTGTTGTACATACATCTATCAGAATTAATTATATATTTTGACTTTCAATGTAAATACCAGCTTGTAAATTTTTAGCATCACAAAAAAATCTGGCTTCAGTACCAGAATGTACAGTATCCACAAGCATTTTTTTATGATTTTCTAGCTTGTAATCCTCAGCTTTAATGATCAGCCGCTCAGCCCGTGGCAACATAAGGCGTACATCTTGATTACTACTCCATTTACTACGCACGCTTATACGCCAAAGCCCTGGTTTTTCTTCTTCTTCAAGACGAGCTAAAACAGAAGACTTGGATCCGCTCATGGGTTTTGGGGCAAAAACTTGATGGTTGGGCAAAAAAAACCCAGAGCCTAGGGCACGTACAGCACATAGGGCAAGTTCATCTATCATTTCTGCATAAGCTACACGCCAAGTTTTTTTGTCAACATTTTGAGCGCAAAGGTCGATGGCTCTACGATATACATTAATGGCATGCGCCACATACCCCCCGCTGCGCATGCGCCCTTCTATTTTTAGAGCAGTAATTTTTTGGCGCACAAACCAAGGAACAAAATACAATAAGCACAAGTCTTCGGGTGACCACACGGCAGAAAAACCCTCATCACCTTGAGTTACTTGCCATAATTCATGCCCAGGGCGCATAGACTCTTCAAGCACAATACTTTGATTTGGCATGGGTCTATATTGAAATCGGCAAGGCTGAGTGCATTGTCCCTCATTGGCTGGGCGTTCATTAAGCCATGCTGACAATAGACATTGACCCGATATAGCAAGACATTGTGCTCCATGCACAAAACATTCAAGCTCCATTGTGGGGCAAGCTTTTTTTATGGATCTTATTTCTGTATGTCTTAATTCACGAGCTAGGTTGACGCGCGTGGCTCCTTGATCTTGCCAAAATTGCACACTACCTTCATTGCAAGTATTGGCTTGAGTGGATATGTGCACAGGAATGTGAGGAAAATGCTTCCTTGCTAAATTCAAAACTCCAGCATCGGCAATAATATATGCATCAACCTCTGCCTTTGCTCCTTCTTCCAAATTTTCTATGGCCTTGGACCAATTACCTTGACGTGGAAAGGCATTACAACAAAAATACAATTGCACCTTGGCCGCACGCGTAATTGCTCTTGCTTTAGCTAGGGTGTTATCAGTAAAAACACGTGACGCTCTTAAGGATGCAGTACCACCAAGATAAACAGCGTCAGCGCCATACAGTATGGCTGCTTCTAGCTGTTCCATGCCACCTGCAGGAGCCAGTAGTTCGGGCATATTTTGTGTATGAATCATGATTATCTCAAAATATAGGTAAATTTTTTTGTGTACGTCTTTGCTTAAGTTTATCTAGTATATGAGTGGTTATGCGTAGATTTCCCTTACCTACCCCAAGATGTATGTCGGGCTTTGTTCGACCATGATAATCACTGCCGCCTGTAAGGTCTAAGTCATGTTTTTGGGCTAAGCGCACACAAGTAGCTTCTTGATCATTACTATGTGAGCTATGATAAGCTTCTATAGCCGACAAACCAAGTGTTTTTAAATGTGCAAGTAAGTTGTCAAGCCATTGCTCAGAGCATTTAATCAAGCCTGGATGTGCTAAACAAATAGTTGCCTCAGAAGCAATTAATAAGTTCATAGCTTCATCAATGCTTAACACTTTTTTAGGTTCATAAGCCTTGCCATTAGAACCAAGGTAACTACCAAAAGCTTCACGCACAGAAGATACATAACCTTTTTTCATAAGGGCTGAGGCAATGTGTGGGCGCCCCACTGTATCTCCACCAGCAAGCTCAACCACATAGTCATAGCTTATGTCTAAGCCCATTTTTTTAAGCCTATCAACTATAATCTCATTACGATCTGAGCGATATTTACGTAACATTTCGAGTGCTTGTTCTAATTCAACAGGGTCATTTTTAATCCAAAGACCCAATATGTGTAGCTCTCCACATTCGCTATGTACCGACAACTCACAACCTCTGATTACTTCCACTTGACTTATTTTACCCTGCGCAGCGCCTTCAGCTAGGCCGCCTAGAGTGTCATGATCCGTTATGGCAACAGCCACAAGCCCGTGCTCGGCGGCTTTTTTTACTAATTCCTTTGGAGTATCGCTACCATCTGAAGCAAGAGTATGAGTGTGTAGATCAATATATTGCATAAATTTCCTTGTTTTTTGTCGTATAACAAAGATATATAATATTGACAAAGGATAGTTTTAACAAAAAAATTTATTTTTTAACATCAATTAATAAAAAACCTGCGCAAGTATTTTTTATTGCTGTTTTTGCATTTTTACCTAAATGACTAGCCAGTACTGAAAAACGCGTTTCACGCATTTTCTAAAAAGGCACGCTCGCTCCAAATATCGCTTTGCGAACGCCAGAAGTTAATTCTGGTTTATTTGTTCGCGGCTCAGCACTTTCGCGTTGCTTAATTACCGGCTAATTGCTCAAAAACCTTCCCCAACCTCACACATTGCCTCGGCAAAGAATTCTGCTAGTAGTAATATTTTCCTAAATCGTAATCACGTGAACGATTGTATGGGGCCAATACATAGCATTTGCATTTGTTAAAAAAATACTATATAGTAATGATTA
>CAYJLD010000078.1:0-9446 GCA_964371195.1 uncultured Desulfovibrionaceae bacterium
AGTACGGGTGATGCTCTTTTATCCATGTTGGACCAACTCTCGCTAACGCATAATTTTGTGCAAGTGCAAGGTAATACAAGAATAAATCTTAAGTTACTAGATGAGCAGTATGGTATAACTGAGATTAACGACCCTGGCATAGCAGTCACAAAAGCTGATGAAGGCATGCTTTTAGAGCTACTTTCTACCTATGCACAACAAAGTGCTCATAGCATTTTTGTATTAGCTGGAAGTATGCATGCTGGGGCTGAGCCTGATTTTTATAAAAAGCTTACCCAAAACCTCAAATTAAAAGGTGCTCGTGTTTTTGTAGATGCGGACGGAGAGGCATTTACTAAGGCTCTTGAAGCAGCACCGGACTTTGTAAAACCCAATAAAGAAGAACTATTAAGTTATTTTAATAAAGATAGCGCCCAAGATGTGAGTACAGATGAGCTTATTGAGTTATGCAAGCATTTGGTGCAAGCCAAGGGAGTTGGCATAGTGGCTCTTTCCTTGGGGAGCGAAGGGGCTATCTTTGTAACTGCAACACAATGCATTGTGGCACCTGCGCTGAAGGTAAAAGCCTCTTCCACTGTAGGTGCTGGTGACAGCATGGTGGGGGCTGTGGCCTATGCGGTTGAACAGGGCTATGATTTAGAAGATACGGTGCGTCTTGCATTGGCCTCTAGCGCCGGAGCTGTGACCACCGAAGGTACTAAAGCTCCCTCTTTAGAGCTTATAACGACTTTGCGTGAGCAAGTGTCTTTTGAATATAAATAATGAATATAAAGGAGTTAAAATGTCTACCGTGACAAGAGCGGTTCGTATGTATGGAGCCGACGATTTACGTTTGGAAGAATTTACGCTTCCAGAAATTAAAGATGATGAAATTTTAGTAAAAGTTGTCAGTGACAGCATTTGCATGTCCACTTATAAATTACTCAGACAAGGCAAGGCGCATAAGCGTTGCCCGCAAAATGTGGATACAAATCCCATTATTATTGGGCACGAATTTGCAGGTGATATTGTAAAAGTTGGCAAGAAGTGGCAGCACGAATTTAAGGCAGGCGAAAAATTTGCCTTACAGCCTGCGCTAAACTACAAGGGTAGTCTAGCATCCCCAGGTTATTCCTATGAGTTTTTTGGCGGATCTGCCACCTATTGTATAATTCCACAAGAAGTTATGGAAATTGGTTGTTTATTGCACTATAATGGGGAGGCATATTTTGATGCATCCTTAGGCGAGCCTATGAGCTGCATTATTGGTGGTTACAATATTATGTATCATACCAATAAGCAAAATTATGATCATGCTATGGGCATCAAAGAAGGTGGCAATATACTTATCTTAGGTGGCTGCGGACCTATGGGTTTAGGCGCCATTGAATACCCCTTAGTGGCCGGCAATAGACCTGCTCGAGTGGTAGTTACCGATGTGGATGACAATCGCATTGCACGCGCCAAAGAGCTACTTACACCAGAATTCGCCGCACAAAAAGGCGTTGAGCTTGTATATATTAATCCACGTAATAGTGCTGATATTTATAAAGAACTGTTAGACCTCACTGATGGCAAAGGTTATGATGATGTTTTTGTGTATGCGCCCATTAAGGAATTAGCTGAGCTTGGTGACAAACTCATGTCCTTTGATGGTTGCATGAACTTCTTTGCTGGGCCTTCTCATGCCGACTTCACGGCCAATATCAATTTATATAATTGTCACTATATGTCTACGCACATATTAGGAAGTACCGGTGGCAATACCGATGATTTAAAAGAAGCCATAAAACTTTCCGAAGAAGGTAAATTACATACCGCAATGATGGTAAGCCATATATGTGGGTTAGATGCTGTGGCCGAAACTACTGCTAAACTACCAGAAATTCTTGCCGGAAAAATTTTAAGTTATCCGCACATAAATATGCCACTTACCGCCATTGAAGACTTTGAAGAGCTTGGTAAAACAAACCCGCTCTTTGCTAAGTTGCATCAAAGTGTGGCCAAACATAATGGGCTTTGGAATGTTGAAGCAGAAAATATTTTATTAGCTCATTAGATTATTAATAAAAACTCATAACAATCTATAAAAATAAAGCCTCTGTGAAAATAATCATTTCACAGAGGCTTTAATTTTATTTTAAAATTTGCTACTCCACAGTAACACTTTTCGCTAGATTTCTCGGTTGATCCACATCCAGATTAAGTTGTGTTGCCACATGGTATGCAAAAAGCTGCAAAGCAGGTAAAATCAAGAAACTTTGCAGGGGCTGTACTTGGGTTAAAGGTAATTGCCAGCTATGCGTAGAGTTTATGGCTGCATCTTTATTGGAAAGCACGATGGTGCGACCGCGCCTTGCTTGCACAACCTCGGTATTTGAGCGTACTTTTTCAAATAAATGGTCATTGGCAGCAATAACAAAAGTGGGAAATTCTGTATCAATCAAGGCAATGGGGCCATGCTTCATTTCTGCAGAAGAATAACCTTCGGCATGTATGTAGGACAATTCCTTAACTTTTAACGCTCCCTCAAGGGCTAAGGCATATTGATAGCCACGCCCTAAAAAGAAGAAATGCTTCTCTTTATAATATTCTACAGAAAGAGCCTCGGCCCTTTCGGCAATGCTTGGCAATTGCTTTTCTAATACCTTAGACATGGATTCTATGCCTTCAATATATTTAGAAACCTGCTCAGCATTGATACCTTTTTTTTGCGCATAATACATAGCCATCAACAATAAGAGCATCATCTGTGCTATCATAGCCTTGGTGGAGGCAACACTAATTTCTGGACCGGCATAGGTATAGAGTGTTGTATCTGCTTCTCTTGAAAGGGACGAGCCAAGAACATTACAAATAGCAACTGTTGGAATATTAAGTTTTTTAGCTTTTAATAACGCGGCAAGTGTGTCCGCAGTTTCGCCACTTTGACTCATACATAACATAAATTCGTCGTCAAAAAAGGCCGGAGTTCTAAAGGCAAATTCCGAAGCAAGTTCAACCGTTACCGCAACACCTGAAAGTTCTTCAATAATATCCTTACCCCAAAGAGCTGCATAATACGATGTACCACAAGCAGCAATATGTATGCGTCTTGGAATGGGCATATGGGCAAGTTCATGCAGTACAACTTTTGAGTCAACAATCCTTGAGCGTAAACAGTCATCAATAACCTTGGGCTGTTCAAAAATTTCTTTAAGCATAAAGTGCTTATAGCCATCTTTTTGCGCAGAGACAGTATCCCATGCAAGGGTTACAACATCCCTTGTAATCTCACTCAAATCTGCTAAATTTTTTAGTGTATATCCTGTTGGCTCACAGCAAAGTAACTCACCCTCATTTATAAAAACCACATTCTTAGTCCAAGCAATAAAAGCTGGTGCATCTGAAGCAATGAAGTATTCATTTTGACCAACGCCCAATAGCATGGGACCAGATTGACGTACAGCCCACAATTTATTGGGATGATTGACATCCGAAATTACAAGCGCATATGCACCAGTCACTTCTTTTAAGGCTACCTGTAAAGCCTTTTCTATATTCCCTTCACGTTCTAAGTGATAAGCGATGAAGTTAACAAGTACTTCTGTGTCTGTTTCAGAACTATATTGTATATTATGAGGCTTTAAAAATTCCTTAAGCTCAAGGTAGTTTTCAATAATACCATTGTGCACAATACAAAGCCTTTTAGCATTATCCAGATGCGGATGGGCATTGTTTTCTGTGGGTTCTCCATGCGTTGCCCAGCGTGTATGACCTATGGCACAAGTCACAGGTTTATGTAGTTCTGATTGGATTTTCTTTTCAAGATTTTCCAGTTTTCCGGCAGCTTTTTTTGCCGTAAAAGCACTATTGTCTATAAAAGCCACACCAGAAGAATCATAACCGCGATATTCTAATTTGCGTAAAGCCTGGACGGCAATATATAATGCGGGCTGAAAGCCAGTATACCCTATAATTCCACACATAAATTTCTCCATTATTTTGAAGACATAAACATAAATATACTTTGTATTTCTATATTTTTTTTATGGCTTTGTCAAAAAATATATAAGCAAAAATTGGCAACATCATTCACTATAGATTGTGCATTATCAAGGTTTACATTTTTAAAATTCATGACTTCAAGAATAAAAAACATTGTATAGTCCCTTAAAATATTAAGGAATGAACTTTCAATATAGCAGTGCCGCTTGGCATTTGTAATGTCAAGCTCTTAAAGGCACGCTTCGCTTCGGCGCTAAACGTGCAAGTAAATTGCACTTGCGCCTCAGTGGCGGTCGTCTGCATTCGCAGTCAATATAGCAATTCCAAATGAAATTGCTATATATGCAAAAATACTTAGATTTTTAGTATTATTGTAGTCGACGAAAAATATAATCACATTCTAAAATAGTATACTTTTATTGAAAAATAGTAATAAAAAAATTACCAGAAATAAGAGTATGTAATGCGAATTTTTGGTAATTTTTGAAGCTCAAAGGGGCTTTTTTTGAGTGGCGGCTATCAAAATTTTCTGCAAAGAAAATTTTGCGCCGCGTAAAATAAGCCAGAATTAACTTCTGGCGTTCGCAAAGCGATATTTGAAGCTAGCGTGCCTTTTTAGAAAAATGCGTAAAACGCGTTTTTCAAGTAACTACTATTGTAGAGGGCAATGTCTTGGCAGCAGGACACAAAAAAGTCATTTAACAAAGCAGCAAGGCCACCCTATTAAATGACTTTTTTCATGTTATATTTTCTTAGCTAGTAAAGTAAATGGTTATATCACCCCAAGTGTGCTCAGATCCACTTACTTCGGCAGTTACATCAACTCCACCAACAATGAGTGTATCTTCGCTAGTGTTAAAGCCTATAATTTCAACACCTGCTTCTTGAGAGCTAGTGATAGTATAGGTATCTGCCCCTTCTCCGCCTTCAAGTCTGCCAGAGTTTATGCTATCTTTAAGATCAACGGTAATGGAGTCATCGCCTGCACGAGTCCTTATGCTTCCTCCATGCATGGAGGTAACATTTACAGTGTCGTTGCCATCAAAACCACCTATGATTCCAGCATTCATGGTGCCTATTTCAAATAAATCACCATCAAGGTCGCCTGATGAATTACTTGCCGTTAATTGTCCACCATTCAGGGTTGTTACATGGAATTCATCGACACCTTCCTGACCAATAACAGTACCGCTTGACACGGTATCAATATGGAATTGATCAGCCCCAGCACCACCACTAATATAACCACCTGACATTGTATCAATATAAAACACATCAACGCCTTCACTAGCAAAAATGTCACCATCTGTCATATTAAAGCCAAAGGGATAGTAAGCACTTATTTCAAAGCCGCCAGTTCCTTCAAGGGTAATGTCTGCCCCAGTACCAACGCCACTACGGAATTGTATGATATCTGCACCAAGCCCATTATTAGTGTAGGTCTTGGCAGTTGTTATTTCACTACCTTCATTAATGCGTTCACCTATAAAGTTAATGGTGATATCATCCCAAGTGCTTGATGGACCTTGTGCTTCGGAAGTAACCTCTGTGCCATTAACAAATAGTTTATCGCCATCAGCTGTGCTAAATCCTATAATGTCAATTTCTGAAACTTCAGTGCTAGTAATACTATAAGTATCAGCCCCTTCTCCACCTTCAAGTGTTGCTCCATTAGTTGTAGCATTAATATTAACACTAATGGAGTCATCACCCTTGTTAGTGCCTATTTCACCTCCATTCAGGGAGATAATGTTTACAGTGTCGTTGCCATCATAGCCAAATATTGACCCAGCATTCATGGTTTCAATGTTAAACAAGTCACCATCAAGGTCGCCTACGGATGAACTTGCTCTTAACCAACCACCATTCATAGTTGCTACATGGTATTCATCTGAACCACCCCAGCCATTTATATGACCATCTGTCATGGTATCAATATAGAAAATATCAACACCACCACTACCACCATAAAGATAACCGCTTATCAAATCAAAACCAGTATAATTATTGCTATCTGTGTAGGAGGCAGCCACAACATTATTACCACCAAAAGACACATAAATGTTTGCAGCAACATTAACGCCGCCTTTAAGTAAGATTATATCTTGCTCAGCTCCGCTGTTTGAAAAGTCTACAGCTGCTGTAATGGTTTGAGCAATGCTAATGGTATCAACGCCAGCACCGGTATAAATTTTACCGCCGCTCATACTATCAATTATAAAATAATCAGCGCCAGCACTACCGGTAATGTCACCAGCTGTCATATTAAAGCCAGCGGAAGTAGTGGAATTTAACACAAAGCCGCCAGCACCGCTTAAAGTAAGGTCTGCCCCTGTGCCAACGCCACCATTGAGATATAGATATTTAGGTTCTGCGTCGGTATTGTCTATGGTTTGTGCGCCAGTTATTTCATCGGCCAATACATCAGCAAAAGTAATGGTTGCATTGCCCCAAGTTTGCGTACCGCCAGTTAGGGCTTCAGCACTTACATCAACACCATCGACCTTAAGTATATCACCAGCCTCAAAGCCAGCAATGGTAAGGGATGTGATGCTTAAATTACTGTTGATATCAAATATATCAGCACCAGCACCACCATATAGGATTACATTATTACTTGGGTCAATGCCTGCACCCATGATATTAAATACATCATCACCAGCACCGCCATTAAGTGTGACTAGCCTTGTGTCTGAGGTAATCATTGCATAAAAGACGTCATTGCCATCGCCGCCATCAAGGTATCCGCTATGCACTATGGATGAAGAAGTGATGCCAATGGTATCGTCGCCAGCACCGCCATAAATGCTACCTCCAAACAAGTTATAAAATGTAATGCTATCACTACCAGCATCACCATTAATGGCACCATACAAATCACTTACATGAATAGAGTCATCATTAGCTGTGCCTATGATGCTTCCGCTACTTTCTAGATTATTAAATTGTACCACTTCAAAGTTTTTGAAATTACTGCCAATGTCTGCCATATTGAATGCTGAGTTTATGGTTTGGGTTACAACTAATGTATCTCTACCATCTCCACCATTAATAGTACCTTCAATAGTGAGATCTTGAACATGCACGACATCATCGTCTGCACCGGCATCAATAACAGCATTTTTACTCATGCTACCATTAATGGTTATTCTATCACCTGAGCCACCACCAAGGATTTTGCTATTACCTTGCATGTCCATTACAGTAATTCCGTCCACATCATCACCAAGGTCAATAATAGCATTGCCACTCATAAGATCAATATCAACCGAGTCAGAACCAGCATTACCGTAGATGGTGCCAGCACTCATTTCCGCTATGACAAAGCTATCATAGTTATCACTACCGTTAATGGTGCCACCGCTCATATCAAATCCAGTACCTGCTCCACTTACATTAAATACACTTGAGCTACTTGCAGAATGCAGGGTAATATTGGCACCAGCACCAACGCCACCTTCTAAATGTATATCACTTACATGATCTTTATGACTAAAGGTTACGGTCTTGGTAATTTGGTTTTGTACAATTACGATATCATTATTGTTTACGGTAGCGTCATCGGTATTAATGGTACCGCCATTAAAGTTGGTGATAAATATTTTATCACCACTATAACCTGAGTTAATGGTTCCGCCATTCATATTAGTAATGGTTATGCTATCACTGCCAAAGCCAGCTTGAACATTACCATTTGTCATGGTGTTTATGTTAATGGTATCTTGGCCTCCGCTAAGGTCAATATTACCAGCGGACATGGTATTTATATACACCTTATCATTAAATCCGGCGCTACTGGTGGTAAGCGCACCACCGCTCATGTTAAAGCCTACATAATCACTAATTACAGAATCATATTCTGCTGCCACAATAAAGCCATTACTACCTTCGAGGCGAATATTAGCCCCACCACCTATGCCATTTTCAAGGAATAAGTGATCAATGGTATCCATACCATTATTTATAGTGAGGCTAGCTGTCACTTCATTATTAACATAAATAGTGTCTGCACCAGCGCCGCTATTTATAGTGCCACCTTGAGCGGTGACAATGTTGATCATGTCAGAGCCATTTGCGCCATTAACGGTACCACCAGAGAATTTATCCATATAAATCCAATCAGAAGCAGTACTGCCATTGAGCACACCACCGCTCATGTTAAAGCCTATATGGTCGTTTGGATCGGCAGCAAGGCTCTTAGATACGACGAAGCCTTCAGTTGTATCAAGGTTGACTATGCCACCATTTCCAATGCCATTGGTTAAGAAGAGTTCATCAGCTTCAAATCCAAAATTATCACTGCTATTTTTAAATGTAACTTCATGAACTATTTGGTTATTAATAGTTATAAAGTCCCAACCCTTACCACCGTCAACTATGCCACCTTGCATGGTATTAATCTCAATAAGATCACCTTCATCACCGGCATTAACTGTTCCATCAATCATGGTGTCAATATTGATTTCATCAGCATATTGCAGAAAGCCTTCTACTGTACCATTTTGCCAGCTAAGGTCTGCTGGGTCCACGTTAATGGTAAGATTACCATTATATACTGTACCATCGGTATAATTAATGGTGTAAGCAATGCTAAAGCTTGTAGCCTCAGTTATGGTGACGGCTGGAGTGTAAAAATACTGCCCATTATCATCAAGCTGTATGGTGCCATAGGCAGCATGGATATATGCATTGGCATTACCAGGATCTTCTACCCAGCCATCACCAGGTACTGCTGGCACATAACTTTGCACTCCAATGGTATCCGCATTAATAGTTCCACCACTTAAGGTTTTAATATAATATTCTTCTCTGCCACCACCACCGTTAATGATGCCGCCGCTCATATCAAAGCCATTGAGCATAGTCTCTCGCGGACCTGTCACTATAAAGTTGCCATTACCGCTTAAGGTAAGGGCTGCACCATCACTTAGGCCATTTTCAAGGTAGATGTAATCAGTTTCATCATTAACATTATTAATATTTACGCCATTTGCCAGCGTATTTTCAATATGGACAGAATCTTGCCCAACGCCGCCATCAATGCTTCCGCCATTAAAATTGCTTATGCTAATGGCATCATTGCCAGCAAGGGTGCTCACAAGGCCATCGGTCATGGTGACAACACCAATGCTATCGGCTACATCTGTGCCGGATACTTTGCCATTTGTTGTGACTTCACCAAAAACCACATGCTCAAAGCCTTGCACTTGGCTTAAAATATCCTCAACACTTAGCTCACCATCCACTGGGCTGGTAATGTGTAGAGTATCCTCGCCATCTCCACCATTAATAGTACCATTAATACTATCAATGATGACATAGTCATTACCTGCACCGGCATCAATAGTGCCATCTTGCATGGTAGTAATGGTGATTTTATTATCTAAGTCATTGCCTGTTACATTACCACCATCGACCGTGCCAAGCTCTAAATTTGTAAGCTCAGCACCCATGGCAATGGTGCCAGCAGTATGGACATA
>CAYJLD010000079.1:0-9389 GCA_964371195.1 uncultured Desulfovibrionaceae bacterium
GTTGCTTGCTAGCCATGCACCACCTCGCTTGCTTTTATCACACCATTATCACACGCTTATAATTAACATATTGAATATATACGTTTTTACAGCCTTTGTATGTGTTTCTTGGGTTTTGTTGTTTGCATGTGTGATATGTAAAGTATATACTTTATATTTGCTTGATTTTATTAAAGTATATGTTTTAATCTTTATCACACCATTTATCACACACAAGACAGAAATAAGCAGAAAATGAGAGAAAGGCAATAAGTTTTTTACTCATTGCTTTTCAAGTGATTTGCGGTGTAAACCGTTATTATATGAGGTTTTACAAGGCTTTTAAGTGGTGCGCCCGCCAGGAATCGAACCTGGGGCCTACAGCTTAGGAGGCTGTCGCTCTATCCAACTGAGCTACGAGCGCATTGGTATGAAAAATGATATATAACTTTATAATTATAAATTAATTTGAATTTTTTCTTGCCCTTTTAATGCTTTAGCGCGCTCGGCTTTTAATGCTTCTAGCTTGCGGGCCTGTTTTTGTTCTGGGCTTTCAGCTTCTAGAACACGCAAATATTCTATATGTTTTAGTGCTTTATCGTGAACATTATTTTCTGGATTAATGATTTGAGCTGTGAGTAAGTGTTGTTCAGCATCATCATAATTTCCCATATCCATCAGCACCCGAGCTGCATTAAAATGAGCATGATCATCGGTGGGTGATAGATTTAGGGTGCGTTTGCAAAAGGCGAGAGCTTCTTCAAAATGTTTGCCTTTACGCAATTGCGTACCAAAATCAGCAAACATGTGTTTATGTTCTGGAACAATGCCCTCTTCTACTTGAGCTAAGTTTTTTAGTGCTAAAATAGCTGATTCTTGAGCATTTTGGCGACGCATGCGCACCATGGCTTTTCTAAATTGTTCGCGCATGGTGCTTTCAATGTTTTCTGGATTTAAAACATCTTCTAAGGTAGTTTTAGGGGCAGCCCCTCGACGTGCAGAAGGAACTTGCTTCATGTCCGGTTCATGAGTGAACATGGACTTAAAGCTCATACCATCAATAGTTCTTAATAAGTCTACAGGATTAAAACCACGATCAAGTTTTTGAACACTGTAGAGGTTATTTTTAGTCCACGCGAAATAATAAATCTTAACACCACCTGGTGATAAGCGAGAATATACTCCAAGAAATTTTTTATCCATGTGAACTCCAAGGTCGTACAACATAAATCATTGCTATATAATACATTTTACATTATGTCGTTACGCTTGAGTGTATGATAGTGCGTTTTATCTACTGGCGTCAAGTAACTTTTTTGTGACAATTAATTGGCTTTTAATAGTTTGCCTTTGAATATAAAATTTAAATTAATATTACTAAAGTTAACTTTTTCAGAGCTCAATCCTTGATATTGTGTATTATAAAAACCAAGCCTATGCTTTTTTACATAGGCTTGGTAGCTAAATTTAGTTTATGTTGTTGTTATTTTAAATACAAAAAGCTTTATTATAATATGAATTTTTATTGAACTTCTTGCAATTTGATAAGGGCATCATTGAAATTACGTTGATTTTCCAAATCATTTTGGAAGTCTGTCTCATAGGCCAAGGTGAAGCGGCGTATGGCTGGAGTTGTGCTTGTGGCTTGATAAAGCCAATAAGCCTCTTCCTTGAGAGCCTTGGTAATGGGTAGATCTATAGACACATAGACAGCTTGTTTGCATGCATTAATAGAATCAGCAGGAAAGCAAGCAATTCGTTCTGCCAATTCTTGCACATATGGTCCAATGACATCTGCTTCCAGGGCTTTATTAATTGTTCCGTAGCGTTCAGCTGTATCAGCATCAAAGTCGCGCCCACTTAAGATAATTTCCAAAGCTCGCCCAAGCCCAGCTTGCCGTGCCATACGTGAAGCACCACCACCACAAGGCAAAATACCCATGCCAACTTCCATTTGCATAAAGATAGCCTTACCCCGTGTTGCAAAGCGCATATCACAAGCTAAAGCGAATTCATGTCCACCCCCTCTAGCAAAGCCTTCAATTTTAGCTATGGTGGCTTGAGGTAACTTTGAAATGCGTTCTAATGTTTTTTGTAGGTAGAGTAGTGTAACTTCATCGCGGCTAACAGGTTGTGTAGACATATCTTTTAAGAAAGTGATGTCCGCATGAGCTACAAAAATTTCTGGATTTGCAGATTGAAACACAACAACCTTATGTGATTTATCATTTTCAAGATTTTGAGCCAACTCATTTAGATCATCTAACATTGCTATGCCTTGGATATTAACTGGTGGATAGTCAAAAGTAATCCACATGACACCTTGGCTAGATGCAGTTGTAAATGTAGTATATTTTTTATTCATTATTATTCTCCATAAAATTTATGTGGTTTAGATAAACGTAAACCAGATTTTTATTTGACATATTCTTAGAAATTTATCAAATAAAAAAATAAAATATTTAGATAGTTACATACAAAATGAGTTTATGAAGATAAAGAATGATAAGGATAGTTAAAAAAAAAAATAAAAAAAAGCCCTCAGCTTGGCCTAACCAAATACTGAGGGCTTTTATGATAAATGCAGAAATTTTATTTTAAAAATTCAGCAAAATAGGCAATAGTTTTTTCAAGGCCTTCTTGTAAAGGTACCCTAGGTTCCCACCCAAGCTCTTGTTTAGCCAAACTAATATCAGGTTGGCGTTGTTTTGGATCATCATCTGGCAATGGAACATTTATAATTTTTGACTTACTTCCTATCATTTCTACCACTTGAGTGGCCAATTCTCCAATGGTAAATTCACCTGGATTACCCATGTTCATGGGGCCTACAAAGTCGCTAGGTGAGCCCATAAATCTTACCATTAGCTCAATTAAGTCATCAATATAACAAAAAGAACGTGTTTGTGAACCATCACCATAAATGGTTATATCTTTTCCTTGCAAAGCCTGCATAATAAAGTTTGAAACAACACGTCCATCATTTGGATGCATGCGTGGCCCGTAAGTATTAAACAATCTACCTACTTTTATGGGTAGATTATGCTGTCGATAATAGGCAAAAAACAATGACTCAGCGCAGCGTTTACCTTCATCATAGCAAGACCTAGTGCCTATAGGATTGACATTACCCCAATAATTTTCTTTCTGGGGATGTACATCTGGATCACCATAAACTTCAGATGTGGAAGCTTGGAAAATACGTGCACGTAAACGTTTAGCAAGGCCTAACGTATTAATGGCGCCATGAACGCATGTTTTAATGGTTTGCACTGGATCATGCTGGTAATGAATGGGAGATGCAGGGCAAGCTAAGTTATATATTTCATCAACTTCCACATATAGTGGGAAGGTAATATCGTGACGTATTAGTTCAAAACATTTATGGTCTAATAGATGTTCAACATTTTGGCGTGCACTGGTGAAGAAGTTATCGGCACATACCACTTCGTGTCCATCATTTAATAGACGTTCACAAAGGTGTGAACCAACAAATCCAGCACCACCTGTTACAAGAATACGTTTGCGTAAATGCATATACTCTCCTCAATATATTAAGTATATTATTTTGCTATGGCCTTGGCAAAGGCAGGTCCAGCGTTTAAAATGGTTTGTTCATTAACACAAAAAGCTAGACGAAAATGCCCCTTACACCCAAAACCAGAACCTGGAACAGCTAATATGTTGTTTTCAAGCAGTTTATTTACAAAGGCTACGTCATCTCCGCCTGGAGCTTTAGGGAAAAAGTAAAAAGCACCCTTAGGCATTTGAAATTCATAACCAGCTTCGCTAAGCACTTTTGCCATGGCATTACGTCTGCTTGCGTATACATTTACATCTACTTGAGAACCAAGGGCTGCAGCCATTAGATGCTGACCAACTACAGGCGGGTTAACATAGCCCAAAATGCGATTGGTTAGCAAAAGTGCACCCATTAGTGTATTAGCTTCTTCAAGTAATGGAGATATAATCACATATCCTAAACGTTCGCCAGGTAAAGAAAGATTTTTAGAAAAAGAACTTACTACCACAGCATGCTTATAAAGTGGCAAAACAGAAGGTATTTCCACGTCATCAAAAGCTAAAAAACGATATGGTTCATCAGACACTAACCATATGGGTTTATTAAATTTATCTGAGCAACGTTTTAATACATCAATAATGCCTTGAATTTCTTGCTTTGAATAAACAACTCCTGTGGGGTTGTTGGGTGAATTAATTATTAAAACACGTGTTTTTTCAGTAATTGCGGCTTCTAGTGCTTCAAGGTTTGGCGCAAAGGTATCTGGCATGGTTGGCACAGAGCTAAACGAAGCATTATGATTTTCAGCATAAAATCCGTATTCAACAAAATATGGGGCAAAAGCTAGCACTTCTTCGTCCATATCTAACACAGCACGGAAAAAAGCATTAAGGCCACCAGCTGCACCACAACTTAAAATCACATGATCAGCCGAGAGGGCAATTCCTTGCTCAATACTTAAATATTCTGCAAGTTTTTCTCTAGCCCAAGGGTAGCCACCATTGGACATATATCCAAATGAAAAAGGTTCATGAGCATGTTCACTTAAAGTTGTCAGTCCCTTAGCAATACTAGATGGCGGTGGTAGGTCGGGATTTCCAAGGCTGAAATCATAAACATTTTCAGCACCAAATTGCGCCTTAAGTTGAGCTCCAGCTTCAAACATGCGCCTAATCCATGAAGAATTTTCCATGTAGCCAGCTACACGTTTTGATAAAATGGACATATATACTCCTTTTTGCAAATACTGAACAAATGATTTTGCTTTTTTTGTGTTATAAAGTCAAGTCTGGGAGCTTAAATTAAGATAGTTGCCATGAAAGATATGATAGTTTATAAGAAGTGGAGCTTTTGCATCATTTTTTATTTGGTCTTTATGCCTGTTAAACATGATGAATGTGTTATAAATTGATTATAAACATAAATATGCATAATATTGAAATTAAGTTTATGTTAGCTATTAAATAGCATTTAAGTATCCTTTTGGGGAGGAAGTCATGCGGTTTTTATTATTGGCTCTTATGAGCGTATTTTGTGTTGTTGGTTGTGCCACTACTCAAGAAAATGTTAGCGATATGGATGTGTACGCTGAGATTAGTGAGATACATCGTTGCTCGCGCATTTCGCCTGAAATTGAAGTGAGTGATTATCCAAAAGACACTGTACTTTTTGAGATTAGCTTGCAAGATAGAGCAGACATTAGTCGCATACATGGTGGCGGAAGTTGGAAAAATGACGGCAGTGGTATTATCCCTGAAGGAGCGCTAACTCGTCACTACCTAGGAGCTTGCCCACCTGAAGATGATGATAGCCGCTCCTATCAATTTGTAGTTAAAGCTATGGGTGCTAACGGACAAGTTCTTGATGAAAATAAATATATATTTGAACAAGAATAATATATAATTAGGATAGAAATATGCAGCCAGCATTATTTTGGGGGCACAATGTGCGCGATGCTTTGTGCCTCTTTTTTTGCCGTGCAGGTGTTGCTGGTTTAGCTCCAGTTGCACCTGGTACATGGGGTTCGCTACTTGCAGCGGTTTTTGCACCAATATATTTTATACCCTTACCATTTACTGGGCGGGTCTTGGTATTAATAAGTATTTTTTTTGTAGGAGCTGTAGCCTCAAGTCATGCAGAAAAACTACTTTGCTGTAAGGATGCTTCACAAATAGTGATTGATGAAGTGTTGGGTCTTTGGCTTGTATTTTTACCTTTTGCCACCATAGATTTAAGCATATTGATAGCAGGCTTTGTGCTTTTTCGCTTTTTTGATATAGTTAAACCATGGCCCATAAGCAAAGCTGAGCATTGCATGCGCGACGGCTTTGGCATCATGATTGATGATGTCGTAGCTGGCATTATGGCCATGCTTTGCCTATGTATTCTTTATTAAAAACTATTTCATACGATAGGTAATACGCCCACGAGTAAGATCATAAGGTGATAATTCAACCTTAACTTTATCTCCAGGCAAAATACGAATATAAAATTTGCGCATCTTACCAGAAATATGAGCTAAAACTTCATGCCCATTTTCTAATTCTACACGAAACATGGCATTAGGCAAGGCTTCTTGCACTACTCCATCAACTTCAATGGCACCTTCTTTTGCCATAAAACCCCCTAGGTTATTAATACTTTAAAAGCATCTAGAGATATTAGGTGCAATTAAGTATTACTTTATAATTATGTGCTAGACCTTAAAAAATATTTTTAGTATATGGCATAGCAACAAACAATGAAGCACCTTCACAAAAAAATTCTATATTGTCAATGAAATAGTCAAGGCTTAGAAAATTAGTACATATTAAAAAAATATTTATGATTTCTTTTTTCTAGTTTTTGTTTTTTTATTGTTAATGATTATTGTGGGTTTACGTAACAAAAGCCAAAGCCCTATGCCCATGAGTGGTAAAGAAAGTATTTGCCCCATGGTTAACCAGTTAAAAGCTAAATAGCCAAGGTGAGCATCAGGAGTGCGCACAAATTCTACCATAAAGCGCGCTAACCCATAACCTAAAGCAAAAAGGCCTGACACTCTGCCCATATAATGTGGTCTAGCTGAATAAAGCCAAAGTGCTATGAAAAGCACTATGCCTTCAAGGCTAGCTTCATAAAGTTGTGAGGGATGCCTTGGCAATGGACCAGCATGAGGAAAAACCATACCCCATGGAACATTTGTGACATTGCCCCAAAGCTCACCATTAATAAAGTTACCTACGCGTCCAAAAAAAATACCTGATGGTACCAATGGAGCTATAAAGTCAGTAACTTCCCAAAATGTGCGCTGATTACGCCTAGCATAAATGAAAATAGCCGCTAAAACTCCCAAAAGACCACCATGAAATGACATTCCACCATTCCAAATACTTAGGATTTCCAGAGGGTCTTGTAAATATCTTGCCAAATCATAAAAAAGCACAAAACCAAGTCGACCCCCCAAGATAACCCCTAGCATGCACATAGTAATTAAATCGTCAAAGCCAGAGGTGATCCATGGCTTTTGAGATGGATGTGGGCTAGCATTGGATAGTTTTACGCGGTATCTGCCAAGAATCCAAGCGGTTGCAAAGGCTAAAAGATACATGATACCATACCAACGCAACTCTAACATACCCACACGTAAGGCAATGGGATCTATGGATGGAAATTGTAACATAAAGACCTTTTATTTTAACTCTTGCCCATATGTATAATTTGAAGCACAAAAAGTACCACTTTTGCCACCACTTTTATATACTAGGCGTATATCGCGAATTACAATGTCCTTTTGCACCGCCTTACACATATCATATACCGTCGCCGCAGCTATCTGTGCGCCTACTAAGGCTTCCATTTCCACACCAGTGGGGCCGGTTGTGCGTGCTTCTGCTTCTAGCTCAAGGCCATAATCGCGTATGGCAAAACGAATATCCACATAGGCTAAGGGTAAAGGATGACATAGTGGAATTAAATCCGCTGTTCGTTTGGCAGCCAAAATACCAGCTAGCTTGGCTGTAGTTAAAACATCGCCCTTAGGGAGGGCAACCTTGCTCAATAATTCTATGGTGCTTGGTGATAAATCTATGCATCCGCGCACTATAGCTATGCGTTGAGTATCGTTTTTGTGGCTAACATCTACCATAGTTACGGATCCATCTTGTTTAAGATGAGAAAATTTATCTGTCATTATAACCTCTTAATAATTAATATGTACCTATAAGCCATTGCCACCAAGTGGGTTGTTTTGGCGCAATTGGTTTTTTCCATTCAGAATCCTTACCTGAGCCTCCAAATACAAGACGCACTGCGGTCCATTTTTCTTGTTTACGCTTAGCAAGTAATATAAATGGAGGTTCTCCATTTTTCCTAAATTTCATGATCGATTGCACAAAGGGCAGCATGGTTCCAAAACGTAAATCAGAAATATAATATTCTTCATAATCATTAATTTTACGAACTTGTTCAATGGGCATGAGGCAAAAATCTAAATACGCATTGGCCCTTTTACTACTTTGCCTAAGGCTTAAAGCTATGCTTTGTTCCAAGGCTGGATAGCTTAAAGTCTTGGTGCGAGGCTGACCTAAGAAATCTAAGCCTTGATGATGTACACTTTTAGGTGTGCTTGGGAAAATATACTCTGGTCTGGGTTCTCCCATAACGCTATTAGATTGCAAGTTATATTTTTGGGGGCTAGCAGGGTCAAATGCAATGTCGTCTTCATAAATAAGACGCCAATAAAATGGAGCAAAAGCATCAGGCAGTACAGCTATGTTGCTTATATCCTGATGAGCTAACCTTCGCATGGCAGTATGCTCATGCCATATGCGCAAAGCTACACATGTTGATGGATATATAAATATCCACATAAGGCATAATACCGCAATCTTTTTATGCTTAAAACCAAGGATAACAGCTGAAATCATAGGTATAAGCAGTAAGAAATCAATTATAAATACACCGTTTAAGCGTACACGATAATCAGAAAATGGCAAAAAAATCATTGTCCCATAAGTTGTTATGATATCAAGCCAAATATGTAAAAGTAATAATATGCCCACAAAAAGGCAAGTCTTAAAATATGACCAGCAAGCAGTGGTGGTTTTGCGCCAATATGTGAATAATAAAAGGGCCAGCAATGGCGCTAAAAATGGAATGGCAAAAATAGAATGAGTTATACCACGATGCAAGAGTAAGAAATCAATGGGAGCTGGAGAAAATATGACATCAATATCAGGAGACGCCGCTACCAAGGCTGCCAATGGCACAAAATAACGCGTTTGCGGTCTATGTTTAAGTGATAAAGCTAATATAGCTCCACTTGCAGCATGACTAACAGGATCCATAACTTAATCTTTCTACTACACGCTAAATAAAGCTCATTGCCTAAATGGACTTGCTTCACGTGGTTGTAAGTTATTATAATCATTTGGAGGTGCACTACCAGCTGTAACTTTACGCAAATAATTATCATACCTCTGCTGACGAACTGCCATGACCTGAGGATGATTTACTATATACAAAGTCTCGTCTATCTTCTTGCCGCTTAATGGGTATCGAAGTAAGCTTGGATCATCAACAGCATAAGATAGGCCAGTTATTTCAGCTCGCTTCACATCTTCTCCCACCATCTTCGGGCCACCGCACCCACTTAAATATAAACACAGTATAATAATATATGGAAATATGCGCATATATTCTCTCATGCAAATTTTAAAAATTTCACTCAGCTAATAAATATAAATAATATTTAAATACACTATACATTATAGCCCAAAGACAGGCAATGAACAAATTTATGATTTTTTCCTTGACGAACACATTTATTTTTAATAAATTTCTCTGCGTTGCTTGCTCTTGTAGCTCAGTCGGTAGAGTGCATCCTTGGTAAGGATGAGGTCACCGG